>CALIHW010000073.1 GCA_938020525.1 uncultured Granulosicoccaceae bacterium
GGAGCTTGTCCGAGAATGAATGATCTACTGCGAAAGCGATCTTTTGGCCAGCTATTACGATCGATATCGTTAAATATGAATAACTATTCGCCTCAATCGATCGAAATATCTGACTCAAAATCTCACTTTCTCGCTACGACCGTCATTCTCGGACAAACTCCTAGTGGGTTAGTCTTCTTCGAAAGGGAAAGCGAGGCCTTCGACAACTTCGACGTCGGGAAGCTTTAAAAGGCCATCCGGTGGCATCAACAATTTGGATGACCGGTTGCCGCCGCCGAGGATAATTTTTTCACAAGCCATTACTCTGCTATCAATCCATAAGGGCAGACCCTGCGGTAAACCGAGTGGAGTGACGCCGCCAAGTTCCATGCCAGTCAGCTCTTTAGTGAGTTCCGGGTTTGCGAAAGACAAACGTCTGACGCCGAGTTTCTTTCTGACGACTTTATTCACATCGAGACGACAGTTGGCGAGTACGACGCAGCAGGCGAATTTTGGCTCGCCTTTGGTTGAACCAAGTAGCAGGCAATTTGCCGATTGATCCGGCGAATAGCCGTAGTGTTCGCAGAATTGTGCGGTATCTGCGAGAGATGGATCGCAGATCAGTGCTTCGTGCGGTATTGATGCAGATTGCAGTACATCCAGAACGTTCGGATGGAGAATTTCAGCACTCATGGCGGCATAAAGATCGCTGGTTGACTGGAAAGATTTGTTTCCGGAAATTTGTGTTCCGGGGTAATAGGTTAACATGAGCGTCTCGCGACAGCTGACACGAGACAATCAGAAAGAGAAAAATAGCTATGAACAGAAAAGTGATGACTCTGGTTTTGCTGATATCATCTTCCACCTTTTTAGGAGGTTGCACGGCAATCTCGCTGGTGGACGCTGCAGCAAGCACGGCAATCGGTGCTGGAAAGATAGCTGTAAAAGGAACGACCGCAGCGATCGGTGCGGTGATTCCCGATGGTGAAGACAAAAAGAAAGACAAGAAGTAGTGGGGTTGTCGTGCTAGCTTGGTCTGACGATTCCACATACACTTGATGGCAGCTAATTGATGCGGATAACTTTGTGCCAAAAGCAAGTGAATTAAAAAAAGGTCAGGTAGTGGAGCTGGCTGATGAGCCGTATATCGTCAAGCAAGTCGACTGCAAAAGTCCGTCATCTCGCGGCGCTTCAACGCTATATAAAATTCGTTTCGCACATGCAAAAACAAAGCAAAAGCGAGACGAGTCCTTTAAGGGCGAAGACTTTCTAAAAGATGCTGATTGTCAGCGCGTGCAGGTTCAGTATTCGTATAAAGACGGTGATGACTTCTATTTTATGAATACGGAAGACTTCAGTCAGTATTCTCTGTCTGCAGCTGAGCTTGAAGATGAAAGTAAGCTGTTGGTTGAGGGCACTGATGGTATCTATGCATTACTGATAGATGGCGCGATAGCTGGTGTCGAGTTGCCGCAATTCGTTGAACTTGAAATCACCCAGACAGACCCGGCTATCAAAGGTGCCAGTGCCACTAACCGGACCAAGCCCGCAACACTCGTGACAGGATTTGTTATTCAGGTGCCTGAATATCTTGCGTCTGGTGAGGTTGTTAGAGTCGCAACAGCAACAGGGAAGTTTGCTTCCCGCGCTTGATCTTGTTGAATTTGTACTCAACTGTTTTATAGAGAAAATGTGCTGCGAACGGTTACTCTGAATCGGCTTGAGGCAAGACCCTTGCGTGCATCGCTGTAGCCTGCCTTCTGCCACTCGCCAGACTGGCATTCTCGTTTGCCCATTGTGCTGCAGGATGAGAGGAGGAGGGCGGCAACTATTGTTGCCGGGAATTTTCTCAACATCAAATTCTCTTTTCTGCTGGCTTAAGGTTCACTGATTCAGGGCTCCACTGCCTCAGGGCGGGCGTGAGATTGCTAAAAACGCCACTTACCTATTCTATAACGTTCCTTAATGTAACAACTTTGATCACGTCATTTAGGCGACATTATGGCACCTCGGATATCCACAATTGCTGTGGATAACTTAGTGGATAAATTCTGAAACGAGCCATTGAAGCGCCGTTTTTCAATGGTTTAACGCAAATTGGTTGTTTTTTAATCAGTTTAATAAAATTCAATTAAAACAAAGAGATAGAGAGATTTCGTCTTTCCGGATCACGGCGTTTCAGAATTGCCGCAGTTACAATTGGTCTAAAAACCAGTGATGTGTATAACCTCCTGTTGGAGCGATACAAACAGCTGCTTTTCGTCAAGCTATTTATTTGACTTTAGGGGATGATTTAATGTGATTTTGCTATTGTTCTTCGCTGGAATTTAAGTTAGCGAACCACTTCACAGAGTCTTTTGACGGTGCTTTGTTAATTAAATGATTCATCCAGTAAATAGCTGGGGATTCATCGGGCAAATGTTTCTAGTGAAAGTCACGAGAGCTGGTTGCAAGGTCACCCAGCATCCATGAATTATCTTCTATGTGGCTTGCCACCAGATGTACGACTTCGCCTTCGCGTTGTGTGGTGCCTGAGATCACCACAAGCCTTGAGCCAATCACCGCTTTGCGGCATCGCTCAGTGACGTTCTGCCAGATGATTACATTGGCGAGTCCGGTCTCATCTTCGGTGGTCATGAAGATCACGCCTTTCGCGCTACCCGGGCGCTGACGCACTTTAACCAGTCCTGCGATTCTGGCAAAGCTTCCGTCTGCGACAGTCTGCAGCCACTGCTTTGTAGTCAGGATGCGTTTGCTTGCGAGCTTATCGCGCAGCAAAGCGAGCGGGTGGCGACCCAGGGTAAAGCCGATGCTTTGATAATCCGCAACGATATCTTCACCTTCGCTGATTAGTGACAATTGCTGCGGAATGTCTTCGGATGAGGCGTCGCGCAGCATGCCGGGCAATTGTTCTACACCGAGTAGATCCCAATGCGCACGATGGCGATCTCCGCTAATTGATTTTAATGCCCCGCTTGCTGCAAGTGCCTGTTGGTCTCGTGAGTTAATTTGTGTGCGATCGATCAGATCAGAAATAGAGCGATAAGGTCCTGCAAGTTCGCGTTGTTCAGTAATGCGATCAACCGCATCGTGAGACAGGTTTCTAACCAGGCGAAAGCCAAGCTGAACGGCAAACTCCTGTTTGTTTTCGAATTTTTTGTCAGTGCAGTTGTTGACAGTGCTGGTGTGGTTAGTGCGGGTATTTTCAGGGTGAGTTGTATTTAAGTGTTGTGTGTCAGCTAAGTCTATCTTTGCTGCCAGCTTGTCAGGGGTGAGTGTGTGATCGTAGATGCTCTTATTGATGTCAATTTCAAACACAGTGACATCATGGCGTCTTGCATCTGCCACCAGGTCAGACGGTGAGTAGAATCCCATGGGCAGACTGTTCATAATCGCGCAGCAGAAAACCGCAGGCTCATGGCACTTTAACCAGGCAGAGACATAAACCAGCAATGCAAAGCTTGCCGCATGTGATTCAGGGAAGCCGTATTCGCCAAAGCCGCGTATCTGCTTAAATACAGCTTCTGCAAATTCGTCGTCATAGCCTTTGTCATTCATGCCCTTCATTAAGCGCTCGCGAAAGCGTTCAACTGTGCCTACTCTGCGCCAAGCTGCCATTGAACGTCGCAGCTCATCTGCCTCACCGGCTGAAAAACCTGCGGCAATCATTGCAAGCTCCATTACCTGTTCCTGAAATACAGGTACGCCAAGTGTCCTTTTCAATACTTTTTTTAATGCGATATTAGGGTAGGTGACCGGTTCAAGGCCTTGTCTTCTTTTTAAGTACGGGTTGACCATACCTCCCTGAATTGGGCCGGGCCGGACAATCGCAATCTCAATCACCAGATCGTAAAAGTTGCGTGGCCTGAGCCTTGGCAGCATTGACATCTGGGCGCGTGATTCAATCTGGAACACACCAATAGTGTCTGCCTTTTGAATCATGTTGTAGGTCTGTTTATCTTCAGCAGGTATAGTCGCCATACTCCAGGTAATGCCGCGATGCTGTTGTAGCAATGCAAAGCACTTGCGAATAGCAGTCAGCATACCGAGTGCGAGTACATCTACTTTCAATAAGCCGAGCTCTTCAAGATCATCTTTATCCCACTGGATAATAGTTCGATCAGGCATAGCAGCATTTTCTGTCGGTACCAGTGTAGACAATGTTTGATGGGAGATAACAAAACCACCAACATGTTGCGACAGATGCCGCGGGAAACCCATAATTTGTTCAAGCAACCATGCGAAGCGTTTCATTAACGGACTGTCTTCAGCAAAACCCATTTCAACAAGGCGTTCTGGTATGACATCGTTGCCATCCCACCAGGCCATTGATTTGGAGAGTGCATCAATCTGTTCTTCCTGCAGCCCGAGTACTTTGCCAACATCGCGAATTGCGCTGCGCCTGCGATAGCTGACAACGGTGGCGGCAAGAGCCGTGCGGTGGCGGCCGTACTTGTTATAGATGTACTGTATGACTTCCTCGCGTCGTTCGTGCTCAAAGTCAACATCGATATCCGGTGGTTCGTTGCGCTCTTTGGAGATAAAGCGTTCGAATAGCATGCTCATACGCATTGGGTCGACTTCAGTGATGCCGAGGCAGAAACAAACCGCTGAATTTGCGGCTGATCCGCGTCCCTGACAGAGAATATGATTTTCGCGAGCAAAGCGGACGATATCCTGCACCGTTAGAAAGTAGTGCTCGTAACCAAGCTCTTCTATGAGCAATAGTTCGGCTTCAATTTGTGCATTCACTTCTTTGCTCGGCCCATCCGGCCAGCGGCACCGCATGCCTTCCATAGTGAGTTGGTGCAGATAGGTAATCGGCTCTATATTCGGGGGTACGAGCTCTTTCGGGTATTGATAGTTCAGTTCATCGAGATTGAAGTGGCATAACTCCGCAATCTTTACGCTCTCTGAAATAGCTTCAGGAGGGTAGAGTGATGCAATAGTATCAATGGCGCGCAGATGTTGTTCGCCATTGCTTAGAAGTTTGCGCCCGGCGTTTTGTAGTGTGCAGTTCTCGCGAATGCATGTGACTACATCCTGCAAAGCACGCCGGTGTCTTACGTGCATATGTACATCGCCGCTTGCCACTAGTGGAATGCCATGAAGTTCTGCAAGTGTGAGTGTATGGTTTATATGACTCTGATCATGGGTAGAGCGCAAGACCGTCAGGGATAGCCAATGGTGAATGAAAGTATCTTTTAGCCATTGGCAGGTGTTATCTGGTTCAATTGATTTTTTATAATTCAAGTGAGGCTTAGCAAGTATTGCGATGCAATTTTCGGAATTGATCTTCTTGAACTGATCTTTATTGATTTGGTAATCACCTTTTTCTGCATTGCATCTTGCGTGGCTTATTAGACTGCATAAGTCGGTATAACCTTTGTGATTGCGTGCCAGCAGAACCAATCGGTAGCCGTGTTCCAGCTTGAATTCACTGCCGACAATCAGCTTTATGCCAGTCTTTTTTGCCTGCGTATGCGCACGGACAATTCCGGCCATTGAGCATTCGTCGGTAATGGCAATTGCGCGATAGCCCAGCTCCGTTGCTGCCGTTACCAGTTCTTCCGGACGTGAGGCACCGCGCAGAAACGTAAAGTTGGAGATGCAGTGTAATTCTGCGTATTCGGGTGAAATTGACATGCTGTATGAGTATACAGTATTATTTGGATTGTACGCTGTGGGGTTGCCCGCATAGATAGTTCGCGAGAAGTGCGAGTCACAGTGACAAGAACGGAAAACCCTTAAGCGTAAGCGAGGAACAGCAGCAATAGCGACTTCACAATAGTTGCAGAATATTGTGCAGTGGATCCTCGCTAACGCTGCGACTTAACCGCGTCGATAGCCTGAAGCTTTTCGTGGGGTGCCATAAGCCGGAGGCGCATCCACTAATGTGCAATGTGGTGGATGCGCTTTGAGCATGTGCAAGTATTGATGTCGTGCACACGTATATGTTTAATGGCGGGTCTGGCGTTGGTTGCGCTTATCCCCCTTACGCTACGTGCACGTGCCGGGTATGCTGAGGTTCTAGTTATAATGTTGAAGTTCACTTCTTATCGATGTAATTTTCTTTAACGATATTTTAAGTACAAGGATAAGCAACAATCCACAGATCCGGGCTGGGTTGTTGATTTGTGTATTGCTGGAGATTTGAAATACTTGCTTTAATGAATTGTTAACTTACGCGGGTTGGGAAGTGAGGCTCAGGTAAAGTCTCAACAAGATGTACAATTGAGTTTGCGTAGTAACTCAGAATATCAACATCATCCGGATTGACCGAATAAAGACCATTGTCTTCAAATAGCAGGTGTCGCAGCGTTAGCATTCTAATACCGACAGTCACTGCATAGTCGCGATCGCCACGCGGGATATAAGCGCGGTAACCGTTCTGCTCCAATTGATTAAAAAGCTCAAACACGGAGCTCTTTAGCTCAAGCTCACTTAAGTTAGAGCGGTGTTTTAATACTACGGTTGCAACAAGCGCCACTGGCAGAATAGGAATAATCTTTCCAATCCGGTCCAGCAGATCTGCCGCGAGTCCTGACACATCATTTAAAGGGGTCTTGCTGTTGTACCCGTTTTGCTGTTGCCATTCTTTGAGAGACACAGGTTGCCCGAAGTTTACACAGGCGTAACCGTTTCTGTAACGTGAGCCAGTTATGCGCTGGTACAGATTTTTAAAACCGAATTGAAAAAATTTAAATGTTGTAATTAGTTTTGCCGATTTCCTTTTGCCATTTTTTGTTTGATTATTATTCAATGCTGCGGTAAGTGTGCGATCTTCAAGAACTCGATCGTAGTTAATGCCCACTGGAATAAAAACGATATCGCGCTCGCCTGACGGATCAAACCCTTTTGTTATGTAGCCGAGTAATCCAAGCTTGGGTTCCCCGAGTTTACCGTCACGACTTAATCTGCCTTCAGGAAAAACCGCCTGTGGTACACCTCCATTAGCTGCCATTTGTACATAGGTTTGAAGCACTTTGCGGTACAAAGGATTGCTGGAGTTTCGTCTAACAAAATAACCACCCATTAATCTGATTAACTGTTGCAGTGGCCAGATTCTAGCCCATTCACCAACAGCATAAGATAGTGCGGTACGCTCTGCCGCCAAATAAGTGGCAACAATGTAGTCCATATTGCTGCGGTGGTTCATAATAAAAACCACGCTGGTCTTGTCATTAAGTTCTGCAAGTGCCTGATCGTCTGCAAAGCCCAGTCGTACTCTGTAGAGACTGTGTACGAGCTTTCTCGCAAGCCAGTAGGCAGTTTTAAAGTACAGTAAAGCATTAAAGGCAGGCACGATCTCACGGGCATAGCGATTGACCTTCGTCATCAGCTCTTCACGAGTGACTTCTTCTTGTGCTGTCATTTCCTCGACAGTTTTCAGTACTTCAGGGTCAAAGGAAATTCGATCAATCAGTACGTCGCGGCGGGTCAATTTGAATGACGGGATTTTCAACGCCAGGCGGTCGTTGACCTCACTGATAACCAGATTGGCCCGACTGCGCATAAACCATCTAATTGACGGCAATAAAAAGTGATTCACTAACGAAAACAGCGCGAGCGTAATCAGCAGCACCGCGACCCAAAAGGGGAGTTGAACCGGGTTATTCACTTGATGGCCGGTTATTCACAGGGAGAGGGCTTGATCAAAACAGGATAGGCTCGAGCAAACTGTAGAATGGCCATGGTGTGTTAATCTGCAGAGGATGTCTACTGTCAAGACAACCACCCGTATCGCTATTTCTCCTGTCAAGAGCTTGCACTATTGAATTTTTCTGGTAGCCGCCCCATGAAATCGCAGGCGCGACCTCATATGGCAAGTCCTGGTATCAAGAGACGCTGGCTTACTGTGCTAATGCTGACGCTTTGCGGTTATTTAGCGGGCTACAATGTCGGTAAGGTTGCAGCGGCGTTGCCGTTTATAAGGGCCGACCTTGATCTGTCGCTGTTCAAAGCAGGCACAGTCGCCAGCAGTTATAGTGTCGCCGCAATGTTACTGGCGACACTGGTCGGACTATTCGTTTCCCGAATCGGTGCGGTGCTGGCGGTGTGTTGTGGGGTCTCGTTATCTGGTTTGGCGGGTGTAGTGGGCGCGAGTGCAGACAGTTATGGGTCGCTTCTAGGTGGCAGACTCGCTGAAGGTATCGGCTACATATTACTTGCCATCTCCATTCCAATACTTATCGCAAAAGTGATCAGTGAAAAGTCCCGCCCTATAGCTATGGGTTTGTGGGGTACTTTTATACCCGGAGGGGTAGCGCTGAGTATGTTGGCCTCCGTGGTAGTGCAGAATTACACTGTTGAACAATGGCGCCCGTTGTGGTGGTTTGCCTGTGGAATGTCTCTGTTCTGTCTTGTGTTGTTGATCTTTGCAGTACTTCCGGTTTTAAAAGCAGTTGGCCAGGAAGAGGTAACTTCTACCGGAGCACCCTTGCAACCAGCGTTGTATCACTCCGTTTTTGAGCGTGACCCGATACTGCTGGCAGTCTGCTTTGGGCTTTATTCGATGTTCTTTGTCACTCTGGTTACTTACCTGCCCACGGTACTTACAGAGACATCAGCCCTGTCTGTGCAGGCCGCGACTCGGGTCTCCGTATTCGTCGTTTTGTGTAACATTCTGGGTAATCTGCTTGGTGGTTGGTTGATGGGGCGTGGTATCAGGCTTAAGTCGATATTAGTTTTTGCGTTGATGGGGTCCTGCCTTTGTTCCGGTGTTGTTTTCATTGAGCAGGCCGCAATTCCTGTGAGGGTTGGTTGTGGTTTGCTGGCCTGCTTGTCAGGTGGCATGTTGCCGGCGTCGGTGTTTGCCAGCATCTCGCGATTTGTTCCAGCGCAAAAAAGTGGTCTATTTTTAGGTGTTGTATTCCAAACTCTAAGTGCCGGTCAGGTAGCAGGACCCGTGGTATTGGCATCTCTGGTCGAATTTAAGGGCTCCTGGTGGTGGGGTGCTGTGTATTTTTTCTGTGTAGCCACTGTGAGTGCCATTGTGCTTTGGTTTTTTCAGCGAGATTCGGGTTAGGAAGATTCAGGTAGGCGATATTTTGTTCATCGCGACCCAGACAAAGCTTGATCAATCCTCACTTAAAAAGTAGCCGCTTTAGTGTAGATTGAGGATCTGTTTCCACTTATTGGCAGTGCTTTGCAGCCACCGGTTCTACAACAAGAAATCACGCTTGACGGCCATTGGTCGGCTCTTGCACAAGTCGCACAAGCTTGCGGTCTCTCCAGAGAGGAAATCGCTGAAGCGGCGATCAAAGGTGCCGTGTGGCGCAAAAAGCCTGGTAAAAAAGCAAAGTTAAAACGCATTCGGGATCCTGAGGCTGAGACGGCCGCTGGAGATACGCTTGTTGTAAATTACAACCGCTCTGTACTCGACGAAAAGCCGCTGCAACCGGTGCTTGTGTCGGATCAGGGAAACTACAGTGTCTGGTACAAAAAATCCGGTGTGCTCAGTCAGGGGAGTAAATGGAGCGATCACTGCACGATTACAGAAACTGCCGCGGCTGTGCACGGTAAGAAGTGTTTATTGGTACATCGTCTTGATCGTGCCGCACGTGGTCTGATTGTTCTTGCGCATACACCCAATGCCTGCAAAGCTCTGGCAGCAATGTTTGAGCAGCGCGAAGTGCTTAAAATTTACCGTGCAAAAGTGCATGGTAAGTTTAATCTGAGTGTGCCAGCTAAAATTGAAACACCAATTAACGGTAAATCTGCTCATACTATTGTATTGCGAAGCCACTATAGCGAAGAGTCGGGCACGTCTGAGCTCGCGGTGGATATTAAAACTGGCCGCAAGCATCAAATCCGAAGTCACCTGGCGTCTGTCGGGTTTCCGGTTGTCGGTGATCGATTGTTTGATCCCGATCGGGAGCATCAGGCGGATCTGCAACTGGTCGCATGTGAGCTACATTTTTTGTGTCCGTTCAATGGCAAGCTGCAAAAGGTCCAATTGGACGACAAACTGCTTAACAAGAGCCAGTGACGCTTTACCAGTGACGTATTATTTGGCAGTGTTTCGACTCTAACTAAGAAAATTCTCAAGGTTTTTTTATGCATCCTGTTTATCCCAATCTGTTCGAGCCGCTCGATCTCGGTTTTACGCAACTCGACAACCGGATTCTAATGGGATCGATGCATACCGGTCTTGAAGACGGTAATCATCATGAGAGGCTCGCCGCCTATTTTTGTGAACGTGTGCGAGGTGGTGTTGGTTTAATGGTCACTGGTGGTTATGCGCCGAATATTTCAGGGTGGGTAAAACCGTTTGCGGGCATGCTGGTAACAAGCAGGGCGGCGAGGAAGCACAAAATAGTTACTGATGCCGTGCACGAAGAAGGCGGCAAGATTGCTATGCAGATTTTGCATGCTGGCAGATACGCTTATCATCCACTGGCTGTCGCGCCATCAAAAATTAAATCGCCTATTACGCCGTTTAAGCCACGTGAGTTATCTGGCCGTGGTGTGGAAAAACAGATTGGCGCTTTTGTTCGTTGTGCAGTACTTGCGAGAGAGGCGGGTTACGACGGCATAGAGGTCATGGGGTCAGAAGGGTATCTTATCAATGAATTTCTGGTTGAGCATACCAATCAAAGAAATGATAAATGGGGTGGTAACTATGCTAATCGGATGCGCTTTGCGCTAGAGATAGTGCAGCGCACCAGAGAAGCGGTTGGCAGTGACTTTATTATTATCTATCGATTATCAGTTATTGATCTCATACCACAGGGCAGTAACTGGGATGAAGTTGTGCAGCTTGCAAAGGGAATTGAAAAGGCGGGTGCGACAATCATCAACAGCGGTATTGGATGGCATGAGGCACGTATACCGACTATCGCCACTTCTGTTCCGCGTGCCGCTTTTACCTGGGTTACCGAGAAACTAAAACAGGAAGTTAGCCTGCCGGTAATAACATCGAACAGAATCAATATGCCGGATGTGGCGGAAAAAGTTTTAGCAGATGGTCACGCTGATATGGTTTCAATGGCAAGACCGCTTTTGGCTGATCCGGAATTCGCGATTAAAGCAAAGAACAATCGCAGTGATGAGATTAATACCTGCATTGCGTGTAATCAGGCGTGTCTTGATCATACGTTTAACTCTAAGCTGAGTTCCTGCCTGGTGAATCCACGCGCCTGTCATGAAACAGAGCTAAATTATCTGACGACTGATAAGAAAAAACGAATCGCAGTAGTCGGTGCCGGGCCTGCCGGCTTGTCTGCATCTACTGTGCTTGCGTCGCGTGGGCATATTGTGGATCTATATGATGCGGCCGGTGAAATTGGTGGTCAGCTGAACATGGCCAAGATGGTGCCTGGTAAGGAAGAATTCTTTGAAACGCTGCGTTATTACAATAAGCAACTGGAGCTTACAGGGGTTAACTTAAGTCTGAATACCTTAGTCGATCCCTCGATGCTCAGTGGCTATGACGAGGTCATTGTTGCAACAGGTGTTTCACCGCGTAACCCGAAAATACCAGGGCAGGATAACAAGCGTGTGCTTAGCTACATTGATGTGTTGCGACATAAGGCTGCTGTAGGTGAACAGGTGGTGATTATCGGTGCTGGCGGGATTGGTTTTGATGTCGCGGAGTTCCTGATTCATTCCGACGCCTCACCGGATGTTCAAGATTCAGCCAGCTGGTTGTCTGCATGGGGGGTGGCAGACCCTGAAGATTCCAGAGGCGGAGTCGTTGCAGCGAAGTTTCCGAAGTCACCGCGTGGCATAACATTGATGCAACGCTCTGAAGGTAAATTGGGTGCGAAGCTCGGTAAAACTACAGGCTGGATACATCGCTCTACCCTCAAACAGGCAGGAGTCGCCATGGTGGGAGGTTTGAGCTACGAAGAGATCACTGATGCAGGTATAAAAATTTCTTATAACGACACCAACAGCTCAGCAGGTGATGAAACCTTTCCAGCAGATAATGTTGTTCTTTGCGCCGGGCAAGTACCAAATCGTGAACTTTATGACATGTTAGTAGAGCAACTAGGTTCCAATGTGCATTTGATTGGTGGTGCCCACGAAGCATCCGAGCTTGATGCCAAGCGTGCAATCAATCAAGGGGCCAGGTTGGCGGCTAAATTATAGAAAATAACTTTCCCAACTCGTAAAGAATAATCCCTCGCAGGTGGTCGGTTGATGGGGGCAATGGTGCTACTATTTGTTCTGAGATTCGGGAAGCTTGTTGCCAGTCTGCCAGTCTGCCAGTCTGCCAGTCAGACGTAACGTCAGGTATTCCGAATGACCTCGCACATTTTGAATTGCTTCCTTCGATTCATGTGTGCTTGCAATGGTAGTACTTAAATTTATTGGCCGGTCCGCAGAAGTATCAACACGCCGGTTGCACAACCTTTACAGGAGTGCGCATATATGAATCCGACACTAGCCAGACAGACAGCGAAATTGTCTAAAGATATCCCGGGTTGGTTTTCGCAAGAAGCGTCCATGTTGTTTGCATGGATTGATGAAATTCAAAAACGCAATAACATCAAAGGCGACTGTTTCGAGATCGGTTGCCATCATGGTAAAAGTGCTTTGATGCTGGCAACAATGGTAGATGTTGGTAGTGAAAAGTTGTCTGTATGTGATTTGTTCGGCCAGCAGGCGGACAATGTTTCAAGATCAGGTAATGGTGATCTTGATGCGTTTAATCTGAATATGCAGCAGCGCCGCCAGGCGGGCGTGGGTATAAACATTTTTCAGAAAAATTCTGCTGACCTCACCGTTGAAGAAATAGGAAATAACTATAGGGTATTTCACGTAGATGGTGGCCATAACCCGGATGAGGCATTGATTGATCTGAAGCTTGCAGCTGATTGCACCATTGAGAGTGGTGTGATTGTGCTGGATGATCCTTTTCGAATGGAGTGGCCTGGTGTTACGGAAGCACTGATAAGATTCCTTGATGAACGACCCGACTATCGGGCCATAATGACGGGCTTTAACAAGCTGGTTTTGGCTCGCGAAAAGTGGAGCGGAATTTATCTTGCAGCGCTCGAGTCTGATGAGCAGCGTAAGGAGTATGGGTTTAGTTATCCATGGCGTGTGAAGCAGATGCCTTTTCACAACACAGAATTGCGTGTGTTTTACGTGCCCGATTATCTGCAGCGAAAGTCTATCGGAAACGCTGCCCGCTGGGTTTACAACAAGTCAGATTGGTTGAGTGGCACAAGAAAAAAACGAGCGGCTATCAGGGCAATGAATTCCTCTGGTGCATGATTGTGTAAAACACCTGCGGTGTTTAGTGCGATTGCTGCATTGTCGATTAATTGCTCCAGCCTGCTAGAGAGCAATGACAGACAAGCCCACCCATAGAGCTGCCGACAGGACCGTCGACAGAACTGCCCAGGAAGTTGCAGCCTGTCGTGCAACTGAGCCGGTTATCTGTTACCGAGGTGATCGGCTGCCGCAGACTGACATGTCACTTTATGATTCTGCGCGTCAGTCGATGGCGCAGGTATCCGAAGTAACAATTGCTCCGAGGGATGCCAGTGTATTTGAAGTCAAGGCAGGGCAGTTTTTCAGAATTGTCTGCGTAGAGGGACACCAGGTTGGAGATCTGAATCTCTGGAATGCAAATGACCTCACAGAGAACTTTTACAGCGGTAAAACACGGCAGCTGCAAGCCTCACATGTCACAACCGGAGATCGGTTGTGGAGCTCAATGCCGGGCCTCAGGCCAATGGCAACTATCACTCACGATACACTTGGCTGGTATGGTATTGATGAGTACGGCGGGTCCGTACATGATGTTATTGGTACACGGTGTGATCCCTACACCAATTATCAGCTAAATCAGGTTGATTATCACTTCTGTTGTCACTCCAATCTTACTCGGGCTTTGGCGGCACATCTGAATATACCGCCGATCGATGCAGAGCAGTTTGTGCACGATGTACTAAATGTTTTTATGTGTACCGGCTTTACGCTTGATACTCATCAGTACTTTATGAAGGCAACGCCCGCACGCGCCAGTGACTATTTAGAGTTTTTTGCAGAGATAGATTTACTGGGCGCGTTGTCTGCGTGCCCAGGTGGTAACTGTGGTAGCAGTCATTCAGATGATGAGACTCCATGTTATCCGTTGTCGGTTCAGGTGTTTGAGCCTGCTGCAGGGGCGCTTGCAGGTTGGGGTTCGCCTGCTGTCAGTAGTTACAGTCGTACGCACGGATTGTAAGAGCTGCTTAAAGCGCTATCGTAACTAATTGATTCATCGATCCCTCTTGCAAAGCAAACAACGCTTTGTATTCTCTCGGAGAGGGTGTCGTCAAAGCATTTTTTGAAATCCTGTTCGACTATATTTTTATGCACGTCCCCGAAGCCAAGCCACTCTCCCTGTGGGGGAGTCCAATGCGTTGTTTGCATTGGGAGAGGGATACCTTTGGCAATAAATTCAAAGTTTAAGCGCGAAGTCTTATTGAATATCTAATCAGACACACCCCTCTTCCGGCGCAAACTACACGCCGGATTCTCCCCAGGGAGAATGACAAAAGCGGCACTGGTTAACTTCGTGTGATAGTCACTAAAACCTTTGACGACACCCACCCGGAGGGAGAATGGCTGTTCGGGGTTTCGATTAGCAGTAGCATAAGTGACACCCTCCCGCTTGCGGGAGGGTCGGACGCGGTAGCGGCCGGGGAGGGTAATGGCGCTTGCTGCAGTTATGTTTGAATTATTGATCCCGCGCTGCAGGTTTCCTTTGTTCGTTGTAGTTTGCGGTGCGGAGTTATTGCCTGTCAGCTAAATAACCCACTCAGCGCACCGGTTTGATAGTTTGCGAACGTGTTTGATGGTAGCTTAAGCCAATCGTTGATGACGCTGCTATACAGTGCTCTATAATCCATGGTGTGCAGTAAGTCACCGCTCACCAGTTTCCCCAGATCTGGATGTTGACCATGGAATCCTCCTTCTACATTACCGCCGAAAACCAGGTGCGCGGCAGCGGTGCCATGATCAGTACCGTTGCTTCGATTTTCCGACGCCCGGCGACCGAATTCTGAATAGCTCATCACCAGTGTGTTTTGCCAGTTATCTGTTTTTATTAATTCTTTTTGCAGCCTTGCGACGCCCTTCGCAAGTTGCTTTAGCAAGTTTTTATGTCTATTGGGTTGATTCTCATGGGTATCGAAACCTGACAGCGTAATCTTAATAATCGGGGTGTCAACACCCGCATTGATAAGATTAATAGCGTGTGCAATCTGGGCGTTGAATGGACCACCGCCGACTGGTTTAACCGGGTGTGGGTTGTTTTCTACTTTTTTTGCAATCTGTTCTATGGATGAATTTAGTGTTGCTGCACGATCAAGTAGAAGTTTCATCATCGGGTTTTGCTGTAGTTCTTTTTCGGCGGGTGTTTTCAGGCTGCGTTGTGAAAATTGACCTGCTGTTTTCATTGATAACCAGTTGCCGCCGGTGCTATTAAAAATTTCAATGCTATCGCTAAGAGAAATGCCATGTGCATCGACTTGAGACATTGCGTATGCATGTTCTATGTCGTGGGTAATCCAGCCATTCCTGCGCATCTCGTTACCATCACTGCCGGTTTCCCATAATGCTATGGACTTGAAGTGCGATCTGTTGGGATTGGGGTATCCGAGGCCGTGCACAATTGCAGCATCGCCATTGTCCCAGACAGGCATAAGTTCTTTCAGTGCGTCGTTGAAGCCGAATTCATCATCAAGCGAAATGACCTGGTTTTTCTTAAGGCCAATAGATGGTCTGAGTGCGTGGTAACGTTCATCCTTATAAGGTGCAATGGTATTCAAACCGTCGTTTGCGCCAGACAGCTCCAGCAGGATAACCCGCTTGCTAGTAGTTGATGCAAGGGTATTCTTAGGTACAACTGGCAATACTGCAAGGCCGCTCAGAAGCTGAAGAAGTGTTCGTCTATTCATCCTTTATTGTCTCTGGCTGATTATCTCTGGGTCACTTTAGCTGAAAGGAGAGGTCGGTGAGAATTCCAGTCAGGTCTGCTCCGGTAGCTGAGATGTCACCTGTGGGTGTAGCGGGCAATAGCAAAGTAGCGAGGTGTGCATCTGGTTGGTTTTGCATAAGCTGTTTTAGGTCTTCGCCTCTTTGTTCTATTGTTCGGCTGGCAGGGTTTGGAGCAATCAGTTTCTCACTTAAAGTGGCGTCAATGATAAAGCGTGGCACTATCTCCAGTTTAATGGCGTCATCGTAGTATGCTGATGACGGTAACATTGCAAGCATTTCTTCAACAAGTGAGTCCCATTGTTGGTAGTTCCGCGCAAAGACCGGTCGCTGGAGTTTTTGGTCATGTTTACCGATTTCGTAAACATCATCCAGTATCATCCACAGAGCTCGTGCAAGTTTTTTATCTACCTCCTGCAATCCTGTATACATGCATAGTTGATTATCCTGATTGAGCTCAAGTGATAGTGTTTTATCATTGTATTGATTATGCCATGCGCATTCAGGCCACTCTGTAAGGCATTCTGGCCAACAGTCAGTATTGTCAAGGCGTAACGCATATCCGGATTTATGTTTTTTGTACTTAATTTTTAGTGTGTCCCAGAATCTGCCATTGAACTCGACATCAGATAACGTGAACACTATTTCCGTCTGCGGTTTTTTTTGCGCACGTTGCACATGTTTCAAGTTGACACTACTCACGCGCACAGTGTCCGCCGCAGGTGGATCAATAGACGGTGCTGAGCGGCTTTGGGATTTTTCCATCCTTAATGTGCCGGGGCAGTAAAGGCCGCCTCGCTGACCAGGTTTTTTGCGGGCACATTTGCCTGTCTGTTTACCTTCGGAAGGCAACCAGACTCTATTGCCGCGGACTGCGCGGTCTACATAAAGATTTCGATCTGCTCCATCAGGTGTTGCTGCATCGTTTATAAAAGAAACCTCGATTGCAGATATATTTTGACCTGCGATATGAATTGGAAACTCGATTTTCTGCCAGGGAAGATTTATTCGTTCAACGCGGCCCATACGTTTGGTATCGTGACCGCCGGCAAGCTCCAATACCCCGGAATCCCAGACAGCGTTTTTCTTACCGTAAACTTTTACACGGTACTGTACGTGTCCATCAAACTCCTCTGAAGCCATCCGAATGGAGAGGTTCTGATCCCCGGACATCGTATTATCCATTTTCTGGCCCATCTTTTGGCCCGTCGTATCTCCGGGCATTGATGCAGCCATATTGAAACCGACTTCAGTTTGTATGCTCTCTGGTAAGTTGTTCATACTCATGCTAGGCATTGGTGTGATGCTCTGAGACTCGTTAGCGAGTTGCCCAAGCCACTCCAGTCTGGTTAATAGTCTGCCGGGCGTTATCCACGCCGTGCCACCTGGCCAACCGGCGACATTAGGTGGCTCAAATAAATGCTGACCCATCTGGCGTTGTTGCTGTGCAAGCGTTTGCCAATTGCCTGGAAGTATGCCCGTTGAGCGAATTGCACCGACCGTAAGTGATACTGGTGATTTTACAAGGCCGGTACGATTGCTACTTTCCCAGAATGCGTCACTCAGTAACAGGCTCTTATATAGAGTCTTGATGTCATAATCAGAGTTTCTAAAAGCGCTGGCATGTTGAGTTAGTCTGACATCGGTCAAGTCTATATCACTAATTAGCATGCGCCAGAGTTTGGCAGTGATATATCGAGCGGCTTCAGGTCTGTCGAGAATAAGATCGACGAGATCGTCACCGTCGAACTCACCGGTTTTTCCAAAGATGGTTTTTAACTTCGAGTCGTGATCCCATGACTTAAAGACAAACCGCATATCGTAGGTGTCGGAAAAGCTGAATCCTGTTAGTGCACGTGCGGCGTTTTTTACATCTAATTCTGTGTAACTGCCTTCTCCCAGCGAAAAGAGTTCCATTATTTCTCGTGCAAGATTCTCATTCGGATGCTGTTTTTTGCTGTTGTCATTGTCGAGATAATTAAGCATCGCAGGGTCACGAACAATATTCTGCAACATCACACGAAAATTACCGGCAGCGTGTTCTCGCAACATTATGTGTTGTCTGGCAATTGATATTGAGTGGTTATCGATGGCTGAGTAAGCAGTTGAGAAATGGCTATGCCAGAACAATAGCAGGCGTTCTTTTTGTGGATTTGTGGTGGATATCATTTCCCGAATCCACCAATCCCTCAACGAATTTACTTCGTTTAGTCGTACTTGCCGAAACTTCTGTCTTTCAGCTGTTGAGAAGTTACCGAATCGGTAGTGGTGTGGGGCGCTATTGTTAATCCATTCCGGCAGGGGGCTTGTAGTTTTGTTGTTGAGTCCGTTAACGATAAAGTCTACGGCTTCAACTCGATTTCTGCCGATCAGATTGTTTAGTTCATGCGGGGCAGCTCCAAACCCTGTGCGCGTAATCAGGTGGTGGGCATCGCTTAGAGAAAGGGCGTCGGCATTCTCAGCTGCTGCTGGAGTATTAAAAAAGAGTATGCAACCCAGTAACATCAGCCGGAGCGAATTTTTATGCATGGCCTGTTTTCCCTATTCGCGGCGCATGAGTGGGCCGCTGTGTATGGATACTGATTGGACGATAGATAGTCTGAACATCCACTGAGCGTTTCTTTTGCTGGTTCTCAATATACATCGACATAATGCAAAAATTGTGGAAATTGCGCAAATCTCTTGTCATGACGCAAAAGTCAATGCATTATACTGCCTGGTGGGTGGACGAGAGGCAAAACAAAGTGGTCAGACGAAGTATCTCCTTGTATACGCTGTTCCCCTTGTTGGCCGCTTGTAGCTCAGCAACTGATGTCACTCAGGTGAATACCGGTTCTGTTACAGAAATGACGTTGCCTCACGTGTTAAGAAGTGTAGCAGCGATAGATCCGTCTGGTTTGCAATTGCAGGTCTCAGTTAATGACGCGACGACTACACTGCTGCGTGAAGAAGATAACATCTGGCGTGGTTCTGTAGAGGTGCCGGCGAATCAAACGTCGCGCGTAGAAATAGAGTGGGGTACAGACTACGGCAATAGTGGCTATGTCAGGCTGGCTGCGCAGCAAAGGTTTATTTTTGTTGGAGCGGAAGAACGAACCATACTTTTCGACGATGGCTACTCGACTTCTTTTGATGATGACAATGATACACGCACCAATTTGTCAGAGCTTGAGCAAAATCGCTCACCAGTAGATCGCAAAGATGTTTTTATAGGAGCGAATGGAACTTTTGCAGAAGGTATAACCTACCCATCGTCAGGAGTGTGTGGACATAAAATCCCTATCAACGTGCTAACCAGAGGTGCAAGTACTAACCCGGACATCTGGTGGTGTGCGAAACTACAATCAACCCTGGTCGATTTGGATGGGAATGTACAGAACATAGAAAATTTGCAACTTACAGTCAGTGTTGAAGATGACATTATTTTTACTGACGGCAGCAGCGTTTCGGAGGATCAGTTTTATCACGATGATAGTATCGAAATATACATAGACGGTGACAATAACAAGCGCGGACCATACGATGGCTTAAACGACTTTCAGTTCCGATTTGTACCTATCGGTGATGGAGTTTTCAATGTTGCACGCGGGCCGAATTCATTCTCATCCACCAACTTAAATGGAAGCTTTGAGTACTATAACGGCGGCTATATTCTAACTGCGACTATTCCTCTTCAGGAAGTTGGTATTCGAAAAGGCTTTGAATTCGGGATTAATGTTGAAGTGAGTGACGATGACAACGGCGGTGATCGTGACGCAAAGTATGCATGGGTCGCAGCAGAAGGAGTGGATGATTCCTGGACCAATACCCGATTGTTTGGAACCAGCCAGGTGGAGTAGTGTGGCTGGGTTTTGGGTGGTCCGATTTAAACAGGCAAAAAGAAGGCCCCTTACGGGGCCTTTGGTACACTATGGTACGTTTGCTTGGTGGAGACGGCGTCCACGGAGCTGTTTGACCAAGTGGTTGAATCTAATAGAGTTAGAAAAAAACACTCTTTACCTCACCGTAAATCACACCGTAATTCCATTTAGGCAATCACCAAAGCTTTCCAGCTGCTGCTTCCTTGCAACGAAAAGACATATGGCGTCCCTTATTCCCCTTATTAGGTTCAACTTACTTTTTTTATCTCTGAGCCACAGGCACTGAGATACTGTTGGCGTAGTGCAGGCAGCACTTCGGCTTTGTACCGCTTCACACCTCCCCGCATATTAGTCCAACTGGGGTGCTGCAGCTTACCAACAGGCAGTTTATGTTTTATTTGGATGTTGGGATGTGTGAGGAAGCGGTGTACTTCGTTACCAAGTGAGAGTAAGTACTTTGGCTGAATGATCTGGATTTCTTCCCACAGCCATCGAGTAGCACATTCTTTCACGGTAGAGCTCGGCAGAATCGCCTGCTTGTCGTCCAACGATTCGCATTTTACAAGGGCCGTCTTTGCAGCATGCCGAAATACCGAATCATGGTTTGGTTCGACGTTTAGAATCACCGATACCCAATCGATGATATTTGCGTGGGACTTGGATTTGATCATATTGTTCTGACCGTCAAATCTGGCTCGAATAAAATCATCGTGCGTTTGAAGAAGCTCATCCGGTGGAATTGAGGCGAATTTTGCCTTTGCTTCCGGACTGGCTATTCCGGGGTTTTTGCTGACAATTAGCAGTGTTACATCCGCAGGATCAAACGGGCAGTAGAAACTTCTGGGAAATGCCCCAGTACTTGGTTCATTTCGTATTTCGGTACAGCTTGCTGTACAGGTGGTTGCTTCTTCGTAGAAATGAAGTAGTTCTGCAGACACTTTATTATCCTCCGTTGATCATTCACTAGTGACGGAAGGTTGTATGGTTACTTTAGCGTTATTGGCGAGGTTTGATTGGTGCCCGGGGCCGGAATCGAATCTGAACAATAACCTATTGATATTCAATGGTACTCTGTTTGGTCTATTAGTTTTGGAGTACGAAATGGGGTGCGTAAAATCATCTTAATGTGTTGGGTTTCAGGTGGAGGCGGCGTCTACGTGCAATTAATTGTAAGCTGATAATATTTCAATTTACCTCTTGTGCTAGTTTTTGGAGTGCGAAAATTCGAACGATGGTTGCTTGCTACCATTTGGGGGATATCGTGGCTCCATTGGCACGTGAGCCACGATTTCGAACCGAGCTTATCGCGCAGCCATCACAGCCAGCGCACTGAAAGATAAACAAGTGAAGGTTGTCAAGAAAACACTTAGGCACACACGGTGCCTTAATGACCCTCTATCAAACAATAACTGTGTGGAGTCTTCTCCAGCTAAATGGAAATATCCATTGACACTTTGATGTAGATAGTATCACTTGCCGTCCCGCTGCGGCAGGTTCAGTACTCATTGAAATACAGCTATAGAGTTCATCTTTATCGTTTTCCAATACATCGCTTGTCACCTCGTAGGAAAACGGTAATTCAGCAATTTGATTTTCATCTATGTCCAGCAAGCGTGCAGTCTCATCTTTTTCCGGATCGTCGATTCGAACCATATACGCGCCATTCTTTATTGAAAGATGATTGCAGGCGGAAGCTGCGTTGTGGAAGTATAATATCTGCTCATATGGTGCGGAATTAGAGATGGGAACGTTCGCTATCACGAATCCGCGAAATGAACTCATCGTCATTTTGTCCAACTCGGCTGTTACTTTGTAAGCCTTAGCAATCAATTCAACAGATTCTGCCACCCCTGAATTCAACTGGCTTAACTCACCGTCGACAGCCCTAATCGGGGAACTAGCGAAAATCAAAAAGATTACGAAAATAAGGAAACCAGAGGGTTTCTTTTTGCCTAGCTTCTGAAGTTTAATACTAACCATACGTTTGACTCCTTGTTTTGCAAAAAAAAACGCACGCAATCCCGTACGTTATATGCAACATAACGGAAAATTGTATGCGTTTCTAGTTTCGTACGAGGCCAAAAACACTAAACACTCGAAGGTGGCTCTACACTTAGGTTAGTTGAATTTGGTATTCCACAGAGTTATTTAAAAGCACTACAGTTGAGTCGGAGGTGATTGTTTTCCTTTTTCCTTGCTCGCAACGACTTTGGCAAGGTCTAAGCATTCCTTACAGATTCTATCTTCCTCAGTACCGGCAAACTTACTAATGCCATCTTGCTGAATCGCACAAAAAGAGCAGCGAGCCTTTTCACTGTGCCGCAGACATAAGGAGTTAGAGTCGCCAGTAAATCGGGTATCCCTAAATAGCGCAAGAGAATGATCAACACATCTATCGCAAATGTTTGCGTGTAGCCCGGCTATTAGCATGGTCGTCTTTTGGTTGCAAATAAAGCAATTCAACAATCGCGGCTGTTTAGGATGTTTGCCAAAACATCGACTCAGCCATCTTGGCGTACCACTACTGATTATTTTACCAATTTTTTGATGGCTCAACCCTAAAGCTAAGGAAATTTCACGATAAGTACCGCCTGCAAGATACAAACGGCGAATCGCGTCATGATACTCAACTTTCGCCTGCTCCGCGTTTTGCTCCATCTGGAGCAAATGCTCTGCTTTGGCAGAACATTTCTTTAGAATGGAAGTGTCTAACGTCATAAAATTTTCCACCGTTTATAAAAGAGAAGTTGTCCAACATTCGATCTTGCTGATTTCTATTGGGCTCTTCATTTGACTAAGGTATGCCGCTAGACTGGCGAAACTAGAGAATTTCACTTCAAACTCGGATGCAATCGTCTTAAAAGTATACCTTCGGAGACAGAAAAAGGTCACGGCAATATGCGGTCTGCAGATGTCTCAAAAGTTTGTTTTCTCAAGCATTGACCGCTGTCTTAGAAGTTCCCCCTTGGTAGTGAGACAATAACACAAGTCATCAACACCCGGAGTCCAGACTGTGGCAACTGTTGCATATCGCCGAGTTTCTACCACCGATCAGAAAACCGACCGACAGCTTCAAGACGAAACCTTTGACAAGGAATTCGAGGACAAGGCTAGCGCGAAGGATACCAAGCGACCGGCACTCACGGCGATGCTGGAATACGTGCGGGAGGGGGATGCCGTAGTGGTCCACTCCATTGATAGGCTCGCTCGCAACCTCGTTGACCTCGAAGGGCTGATACAACAGATGACCGGCAAGGGTGTCGCCGTCGAATTCAGAAAGGAGGGGCTGACCTTCTCCGGTGGTGACGATCCAATGCATACTTTGATGCTGCATATCATGGGTGCGTTTGCTCAGTTTGAGCGGAGCATGATCAGGGAACGACAGAGAGAAGGTGTTCAGGCGGCAAGGGCTGCCGGTAAACACATGGGCAGACCTTGCGGGCTTTCGGACAATCAGCTCAAAAGTCTACGGGCCAAACGGAAGGCCGGT
>CALIHW010000074.1 GCA_938020525.1 uncultured Granulosicoccaceae bacterium
TGGCTCTAACCCGGTTTATTCGTGAAATGGCGAGCATAGCGCGCAGAGCATTGGGTTCACAGGGTATTTTCTTCTCGCGTTCCATGTTTTCATTTACTTGGCTTACTGATATTTGCAAGAGAAAAAATTCGCTGTGGAATCTAGGATCAAGCGGAATGCCGTCATTTTCATGAATAAACCGGGCTAGTGCCTTTGCTAAACTGCAGTTACATTAAAATGACTAAAGGCAGCATCGTTGAACTTTCATGCAAAGTATCCGGAACGGATTGTCTGCCTCACCGAGGAGACCACCGAGACATTATACCTGCTAGGGGAGCAGGATCGCATCGTTGGCATTTCCGGTTTTACCGTCAGACCGCCAGAGGCAAGACGAGAAAAACCGAGAGTCTCTGCGTTTACCTCTGCCAAAATAGACAAGATCATGGATTTAAAGCCTGATCTGGTGATCGGGTTTTCAGATCTTCAAGCCGATATCGCCCGTGATCTGATCAAGCTGGGTGTGAACGTACTGCTATTAAACCATCGATCTGTCAACGAAATACTTGGCATGATCCTGCAACTCGCAGCACTTACCAATTCAACTGAGAAAGGCCAACAGCTTGTGCAGACATACATCAGTGGTATGCAAGCCTGCGCCAGCCGCGCACGCAGACTCAAGAAACGGCCAGCTGTCTATTTTGAAGAGTGGGATGAACCAATGATTTCGGCGATCCGCTGGGTGTCCGAACTCATACACATAGCAGGAGGAAACGACTGTTTTCCTGAACTGGCTGTTTGTAGTGGTGGCGCTGATCGAATAATCGCAGACCCGCAATCTGTCATTGATGCCAATCCAGACATTATCATTGGCTCCTGGTGCGGCAAAAAATTCAGGCCAGAGAAAGTCGCTGCGCGCAAAGGATGGCAATCTATCACTGCAGTACAAAACAGCCAGTTGCATGAAATCAAATCGCCGGTGATTTTACAACCGGGTCCGGCAGCATTAACCGAAGGGCTTGAAAGTATAGAGAAAATAATTCACTCATCGGACCAGCAGCAGTTATAAGTAAACACCCCATGAATCAAACATTACCATTTTGAAATAATGATAGACATAGTTTTGTGACAACTTGAACGTGCCTCGCAGTTTAAACTAGATATGAGATAGGCTGCCTATCGTACTGACCACTCAACGGCAATTATTGCTTTTTTAACCTTATTGCTTTTTTAACCTTTAAGTACGGGTCAACCCCGGGAGAAACAATGAAAAGAAAACTCACTGCAGTGTTAATCACCTCTGCCTTCCTAGCACTATCCGCATGCGGCAGCGACGATGATGATGGTGGTGCTGGTACTGAGCAAACTGGTGGCGGCGCTGGAGACGGAGACGGTATTGGTGATGGTGATGGCGATGGCGATGGTGACGGCGATGGTGCTGGCGGTCTGGCCGGTTCCTTCCAGGTGACGTTCACAAACCTGACAGGCAACCAGTTGATGACACCTCCAGTCGTAGCTCTGCACGACCCAAGCGTACATCTTTTTCAGGTAGGCGAAACTTCCAGCGATGCAATACGTGACATCGCAGAGATGGGTGACAATGCCCCTCTAGTAGAGTTTGCTGGAGCCAACCCTGAAGTAGTAAGTGCGGCCGGTGTGGCAGGTGAAGGACCATTCTCTCCAGGTGGCTCGGTCACAATTAACCTGAGCACAGATCTTGACGGTCAGGTACTTAGCGCTGTGAATATGGTTATCTGCACCAACGACGGCATAGTAGGGGTGGATTCAATAGCTCTACCGGCTGACAATGAGCCGGTTACTGTTATGGCCGTAGCTTACGATGCAGGCACCAGAGATAACTCTGCTGATCCTGAATCTTTCTTCCCTCCTCCATGCAGAGCAGGTGACGCTGTACCTCCAGCTGAAACAAGCCCAAGAGCGCCAATTGCGCTACACCCGGGTCAAACTGTACCGAACAGCGGTGGCACAGGTCCTCTTGGCAACGCCGACTGGAATCTCACATCTGGTCAGCAAATACTTAGCATCGAAGTTGTTCGTAACTAGGATCAACGATCCAACGTAGTAAATTCTGGTCAGCGCAATGCTGACCAGATTTTTGCAACCCTGAATTGGCAGATCTGACATGCCGACCCTGAGAAGCAAACCCTGAGAAGCAAACCCTGAAAGCAAAGCAAACCCTGAGAAGCACACCCTGAGAAGCCCAGCCTCACAAGCCAAGTCTAAAGCCGGGCTTACTGCTTCTTCCAGATCCTCTGCCACCACTTCTCCTCTCTTAGCTCCACTACACCAATAGACTCGGCAATCTGCTGTCTGTCCCAACCGGTCAAGTTGGCAAGATGATTACCGGCAATAATATTTCTGTCTTTTACCATTGCAAAATAGTCTGTCGCCGCTGGACAATTAGCCTCGCCCTGCCACGCATGACGCATGATATAGCGTCCCTGATAGTTACTCCGATCACCGGTTTCAATAAACTTGAGATCATCAGGGAAAGTTTCACCGTCATATCGCAGATGTAGCCTGGTAACAAACACATCCTGTGGACGCGCAGATGCACTCCTTTTACTCTGATTAGCATCGCCACCATCCAGCCAATAAACACCCAGATTTCTCAGCTGATCAGACGTTAACGGATCTGCAGCACAAGGATCACACCAGGCCATATCCCATGCATATTCAAGGAAAACCGCTTTTCCGTTTTCTTTATCGGTCTGCCTTGTAAACATATCCCGGTAAAAATCAGAAAAGCGATCTTTAACAAACCCGGGAATCTCTACATTTGATGGCATGCGTACGGTTCTATAATTCGAGGTCTCTACCCTGCCACTGCGAGTTAACGCGTAAACAAATAGCTCCTGCTGGCCGTCGGCATTCAACGTACCTAATCTAATGGGCAACATAAACTTCGGACTTTCAAATGCAACTTGCAAAGGCCTGAGGTTTGAGAATCCACTCTCAAGCTGGGCTTCTAGATTCACCTTTGCAACAAAAAAACGCATGCCTTGCTTGAGATAGCTGCCGACAACTTCCTCTGCACCTTCCGGCAACCGGTAGTCGTTAACATCAAGCCACTCAATCAAACCACTACTTTCTTCAGCAGATAAAATCAGAATATCGTATTCGCCGACAGTATATTTCGCCTCGATTGTCACACCTGTATCTTCTTCCACAGCAGAAAGCGCCTTGAGTTGTACACTGTCTGCCGTTACAGAAGCAGTCGCAGCCTCTGCATACATCCGGCGCTGCTGACAGGGATTCTCATCAAAATACTCCACTAATCGAGGCGCGGTATAAGCATCAAGATGATCAATCAAACTCTGCGTCGCTACATTGATCTGACCGCGCTCTATAAAAGTTGGTACAGGAACAACCATCGCAAAATCTGCAACATCACCCTGGAAATCACTAGCCATCGTGATAACGGTTCTATCTTGATCCCGGACCATTACTACCTGTGATGCGCTATTGAATAGTTCAGTATCTGCTTTAGCAACATAAAACCCACAAAACGCAAGCGCATTATTACTCAAGCTAAAGAGGAATATAAACAAAGTGATTCTAGTTAGCATCGACAACATTACCTTCAATGGCAATAACAGATTTTCTAATCTGAGCGGTTTCTTTAACATGGGACAATCTCCTGGTATAGATATTTAAAAGCGAAACAAAAGGCGCCAAAGCAACAAGTGCATAGATCGCTGCCGTAGATAGATAAAATGTAAACTGAAGGATTGCAGCAACCACTGCGACAGCAACCCCAAAACCTATTCTGGCTATGCGGTGTACCGGTGTGGTTTTGGGATCGGTGATCATAAAAAATGAAAACAGCAGCAACGCACCGCTTTGTAACTGATGCAATGCAATAGCCACTGGATCACCCAGATACAACCCGCGCAGCAGCACAATTGATGCGTAACAAGTCAGAAACGCCAGTGCTACATCCAGCCTTTGTGCACTTGTCACAACCAGCAAACCAATGCCTAGTACTACAAAGCCAATATAGCCTAAAGCACCCCATTGCCCCGGTGAGATATAGGCATGGGACGACAATGCTGTAACCAGCACCAGTGCAAATGCGGAGGGGTTGAATATATGACTGCCATCAAAACGAATGTAACGCTTACTGGCGATGGCAATGAATGATGTTATTGCAGCAATTGCAATTACATCTGTGCGCAACAGCAATATAAGTGACATTGAAGAGATCAATGCACTTCTTCCCTGCCCTCCCTTCGTAAACAAACAACGGGAAAAAAGACAGGCTTGTGTGAACAATGCAACTACTACAATAACAGTCGCTACAGCCCAATCAATTTGAAAACCAAGATAACCAACACCAATCAGTACAAATGTACCAAGTGCCGCTATTTGATAGTTACGTGGATCCATACCCGCCCTTCCGATGCTAGGTAATTACTTAATCGCAGCAGATCGGAAAAGCGGGTTAAAGCAGTTTAATTAAATGTCAGCACGGGCTAACTAGCTCTCATTTCTGAACAGGCCATGCCACATGCTCCATGTTCCATGCCCCATGCCTTGTGCTCAGGCTTTGAGTTTCCCGGCATAGTAATCGACCATCTGCGATACCATTTCATCGCCCTTGCCGCTCTCTGTGGCGTCACTCAATGCACCGAGAGTTGACACAGACATCACACTATTAACACCAGCCTGCTTTGCCATTTCCGCGTAATAGCCAACATCTTTAGCAGCGTTTTTAATAGCAAAGGCCAGTTGCGCCGGATCTCCATCCACCCCGTAGCCTTTAACGAAATCCATCATGCCGCTATGCAGCGGGCCAGCCGCCATCACTTCGTACACAGCTTTTCTGTCCACGCCCTGAACATCGGCCATCGCAAACGCTTCACACATCGCATTAGCGACAGTCATTCCATAGAAATTGTTTATTAACTTGACGGTATGGCCTGATCCAAGTGCCCCAAGATGAAAAACGTTTTCACCCAGGTCTTGCAACGCAGGTAACACCTTGTTGTAAGCAGCTTCGTCACCAGCACACATAATATTTAGCAAGCCATCTTTTGCGTGAGCTGGTGTTCTGCCAAGTGGCGCATCAAGATACTGGCATCCAGCAGCCGCAACTTCAGCACCCAGGGATTTGGTTGAAGCAGGCAACGATGTACCGAAATCTATCACCACAGAGTCTGCCTTGAGTCCTGCAATCACACCATCATCGCCACGCATACGGCTTTCAACCTGATCAGAGGTGCCGACACACAACATAACGATATCACTGGCGCTGGCAAGATCTTTGGCAGTCCCCGCCTCAGTCGCGCCGCGCTCGATGAGTACAGTAATATTTTCTCTGTTCCGATTGCCGAGAATTTGCAGCTCATGCCCCTTGTCGAGTAATCGATGAGCCATTGCAGACCCCATTAACCCGACACCTATAAAGCCAACCTTACTCATCACTACCCCTTAAGTTTTGTTTATTCCAGAAGAGAATTTGTTCGAAAATTGCGATCATTGTAGATATAAGCACTGCCATTCATCCAGCCAATTGTTGCATAATGGCTCGTTGTCTCACACATGTACCGCACGACCGAAATCCCGAGCATATAAAAATGACCGACTACGACGCTTTACAAAAACAGTTTCAAGACTTCAAGTCGCGCAACCTGTCTCTGAATATGGAACGCGGCCAGCCCGCAAACGCGAACTTTGATTTGAGCCTGCCAATTCTTAGCGCCGTCGATGAGAATAATTATACCACTGACAGCGGTGTAGATATTCGCAACTACCCAGGCGGCATTCTGGGTCTGAGTGAAGCACGCGAACTTTTTTGCGAGCAATTGAATGTCGAGTCAGATGAAATCATGCTCGGCAACAACTCAAGCCTGGAGATGATGAGCCGCTTTTTAACCTGGGCACTGCTGCGCGGCGTTAACGGCAGCACTAAAGGCTGGGTTAATGATTCGCCCAAACTGATCGTGACAGTGCCAGGCTACGACAGACACTTTCTACTAGCCCGCGAGCTCGGTTTCGAGCTAGTCACCGTAAAGATGACAGGCAACGGTCCGGATATGGATGCGGTAGAGAAACTCGTCGCCAATGATGCCGCTGTAAAAGGCATCTACTTTGTACCGACCTATAGCAATCCGACTGGCGACACCATCTCCAAAGATTTTGCCGAGAGACTAGTCAAGGTCAAGGCGGCAGCTAATGATTTCACTATTTTCGCAGATGATGCGTACTCAGTTCATCACTTACAGGACAACCCGACCGCAGCACCAAATCTATTGCAGATGGCAAAAGAGGCAGGCTCACCAAACCGAGTTATTCTTTTCGGGTCTACTTCAAAGGTAACATTTGCCAGTGGTGGCCTCGGTTTGGCTGGTATGAGCACAGATAATATCGCCTACTGGTCGAAGGCAATGAGCACAGGCAGCATCGGGCCAAACAAAGCTGAACAATGGCGGCACGTACTTTTTCTACGTAAGTACCCGGGCGGCCTTAAGGGTTTGATGCAGGGACATGCAAAAATTTTAAAGCCAAAATTCGACAAAGTGCAGGAAGTATTAAATCGCGAACTGGGTAATCATAATCTCGCCACCTGGACGGACCCTCGCGGGGGATATTTTGTCAGCCTCGATACCATTCAACCTGTTGCAAGTCGCGTCGTTGAGCTGGCCAAAGAAGCAGGGCTGGCACTGACGCCAACTGGCGCTACCTTTCCAGATGGAACAGACCCTGAGAACCGCAATATTCGAATAGCGCCGACACGACCTCCATTGGAGGAAGTGGAACTTGCCATGGAGATAGTAGCGTGTTGTATTAAGTTGGCGTCAGCTGAGGCATCGCAAGCGTAGAGTTACAAAGGTAAACCATATGCCGTTAACGCCCGGCAAAAAAACCAACCAGGTTAACAACGACTGTCAAAACCAGCGATGCTATCAGCATCGCCTTCCACGGGAAAAAAACACGCACACCCGGTGAGTTACCTTCTTGTTTCTTGGCAATCGATTCACTAATTTTCTCATGAACCTTTCGCTCTACTTTCTCCGATGACTTCGGAAACAACATTGGCACGATATTAATAAGCACCGTCAGTACAACAGAAGCAATCAATGAAGTGATCAGAAAGTCCATCGTGGCAACTCCAATAATTAATTCTAATGGTTTCTCTGTGTATGCAGAGTTCTAGCCGTAGTTCTGGTTGTAACTTGGCTAACTAACTGACGGTACCCGCCGGCAGCTCCGCCAAAGTTGCGTCAAGTGCCTTGCCCACTCCTTCAATCAGATCATCAACTTCAGACTCAGTAATTATTAATGGCGGGCAGAAAGCCATCGCATCTGCCATATTACGAGTGAAGAACCCCGCCTCCATCGATTTTGCATTAGCAATCGCACCGAGTTGACCGGGCTTTTCAAGTGCAACCTTAGTCTCTTTGTTGGTAACCAGTTCAATAGCACCAATCAAACCGACACCTCTGACCTCTGCTACCAAAGGATGCGATTCATATTGTCTTAAACCTGCCAGCATATACGCACCGACTTTAGCCGCACGCTCGACCAGATTGTCTTCTTCAATGATTCTTATCGTCTCATTCGCGACCGCACAGACGACTGGATGACCACCACCAGTAAACCCGTGACCAAGTACACCGACTTTATTGCTTTCATCTGCAATGGGTTCAAACACACGATCATTTATCAGCAGTGCAGAGCCTGGCAGATAAGAAGAGGTTAGCTGCTTGGACAGCGTCATCATATCCGGCTGGATATCGTAAGTCTGACAACCGAACATATTACCTGTACGTCCAAAACCGCAAATAACTTCGTCTGCCACCAGAAGAATATCGTACTTGTTTAGTATGGTCTGAATCTTCTGCCAGTACGTTCTTGGTGGTACAACTACTCCACCGGCACCCTGCACCGGTTCTGCAAAGAATGCAGCAACCGTATCGGGCCCTTCTGCCTGTATTACTGAGTCAAGCTCTTCAGCCAATCTGGTAGCAAAGTCTTCTTCACTTTCACCAGGGTGGCCTTCACGCCAATGATGCGGACAAGTCACACGTACCACAGGTACCAGACAATCAAATGATGCCTGATTAGCCGGCAACCCGGTCAAACACGCACCGGCGGTAGTGACTCCGTGGTAGCCGCGATTGCGGGAAATAATCTTTTTCTTTTCAGGCTTACCCAGTGCATTTGATCGATACCAACAAAGCTTGATAGCAGTATCAATAGCCTCAGAGCCGGAGTTGGTAAAAAATGCCTTGCTCATAGACACAGGAGCAATCTCCACCAGCTTATAGGCAAGATCTGCTGCTGGCCCATGGCCTTTATGCGCGAACGTATGATAATACGGCAGCTGCTGCATTTGCTTTGTGGCGACATCTATCAGTCTCTGTTCGCTAAAACCCAGCGCGGTACTCCAGAGACCGGACATCGCTTCTAAATATTTATTTCCTGAGTTATCCCATACGTGCACGCCTTTGCCGTTTTCGATAATCAGTGGTCCGACATCACCGTGAGTCAATGCGTTGGTGTAACCATGGAGGTGGGCAGCAGCATCCCGACCTTCAACAGAGTTTGGCAGAGCGCTCATGGGCAGATTCTCAACTTAGGTTCAAACCTCATTCTATGGCTTAATATCTCGACAATTCCACTCTTTTTGCTCAATGCAAGTCGATACTCAAAAATTGCCATAACTACAATTTAAACGGCCCGTTACCGGAATGCCGCTGACACCGCGGTAACCATCCGAAAAACGAGAAAATAATGTGCGGTGAAACCAGAGTACATTCATACCGTGTACGGAATCAGCTATAAGTTTGAAACTGGTGTCGAGTGCCATCTCCGATAATAACGACAGAGCAAAGACACATGCTCCACTCGACAATAGCATCGTGCCATCCTTATCCCTACCTCGTTTTTGCTCATCCTGAAGTTAGCCGCCCGTCGACAGCTCCACAATTCCCGCGGATACTCGCGTATCAAGCATTCTCGGTCTCAATCATCCTCAGTGTGATTTTATTCCCATTGACTTTAATCGCAAGAAAAGTAAGGATGTACTCTGAGCGGTTTGTTAAGTACGATACTCCTCTACGTAGGAGAATACTGAGGATACTTTGAATGAAGTTAAGTAACGCAGTATCATCACGAATCGCTAAAGGCCTGATGGCATCAGCTCTTGCCATTGCACTCAGCGGGTGCCTTTCTACTGCCCCTAAACTAGGTGGCTCGGAAGGTAACCTTATAACCGGCAGCGCCGGTGGTGCTAACGCTGAAGGCCAGAACACTGCACTTGAGTCATGTGACGCACCACTTGGCACGATGTCACTTTTTGAAGACAACTCTCTTCCCTGGTGGAATCGATACCTCACTGATTATCCTCAACTCGGCAGCACGCTTCCGGTCATCCGTTTAATGATCCAGCAGTCCAACTGTTTTGTTGTGGTTGAACGCGGCAAAGCGTTTGAAGCAATCAATAGAGAGCGCGAACTGGCTAACAGCGGCGAGCTACGCACAAACAGCAATTTTGGTCAGGGTCAGTTGGTGTCAGCCGACTATACCGCTTCACCGTCAGTACAGTTCTCCAAGAAAGGTACGGGTGGCGTAGGTGGCGCAGTTGTCGGCAGCCTCCTTGGAAGTGTCGGATCAGCATTAGCTGGCAGCCTGAAGAGCAATGAAGCTGCTACCACCTTACTTTTAATTGATAACCGCAGCGGCGTGCAAGTTTCAGCAGCAACCGGAAGCGCAAAGAACTTTGACTTCAGGTTATTTGGCGGATTATTCAGGGGAGGTTTTGCAGGTGCAGGCGGATACAGCAATACTCCGGAAGGTAAGATCGTGACCGCAGCATTCCTCGACTCCTACAACCAGATGGTTAAGGCTGTTCGCAACTACAGAGCACAGGAAGTCGAAGGTGGGCTTGGAACTGGCGGCCAGCTAAAAGTACAGTAAGGTATGACGGTAGCGGTCTTTAGTATTCGACCGCTACCGTTAAAACTACGCCCTTCAACGCCCCTAACTAACCGTGATACTGAGTGAGCCTGTCATACTTTCGCTGAGTGGAGCACTCTCTTTCACAGGCTGATTAACTATTTTCCTTGTCCGCCTGAACAGATAATTTCTCGATCTCAGTGAGCTTGTCAGCAAGTTCATGTAGAAACGCGTGATCAATCCCATCAGGATTTGCCCAGTACTTGCCTGTAACTCGACATCTATTGGCCAACCTGACCAAGCCGATATCTTCAAGCTCAAAAGACAACTCAGTCCATCGCAAAGACAACGTTCTTTCAGTTTTAATTGATTTTCTGCCGCCATCTTTTATATGCCGGATATAGATTTGCGTTTCCCTGACCGCAAGAATGACGCTACGCAGGGCTTTGCGTGATTCCGCTTTTCGCTCTTTACCTGCACGGCGAAGATTACTGATCCAGCGTTTTACATGCGTTAATACTGAAATCAGCTCAGAGGCACTCATCTCGAGCCCTGAGAGTGGCATCAGCCTTTTGTCGCACCCAACGTCAAACCGGCAATAAAGTGCTTCTGCATAGCAAAGAACATAATGACTGGCGGTATCGCCGCCAGCAATGACGCCGCAGATACCAGATGCCATTGCTGCACGAACTCACCATTTAAAGTTCGAACACCAACAGTTATCGGCAGGGTTGAATCATCGCGAAGCAGCACAGTTGCCCAAAAAAAATCGTTCCAGATAAAGGTAAAGATCAGTACGCACAAAGCGGCGATGGCTGGTTTGACCAGAGGTAGCACCAAGTGCCAGAAAATCTTGAATTCATCAACACCCTCAAGCCTTGCGGATTCGACCAATTCAAAAGGTAACGCCTTCATAAAGTTACGCATAAAAAGTGTGCAGAAACCTGTCTGAAAGGCTGCATGAAACATCACAAGACCGGGCACGGTATTGATAATCTCCAGACGATTAGACATATCCACCACCGGTAGCATCAAAATCTGGAATGGCACGAAATTACCTGCAACAAACAAAAAGAACATTGGCAATGCCCATTTGAATTTATAAATCGCCAATGCATAGCCCGTCATGCATGCCAGTGCTACAGAAATGATTGTTGTCGGTATAGCGATTAACAAGGTATTAAACAGGTATCTCATCGCATCAGTCTTAGCGAATACTTCACCGTAGTTTTGCAGTAACTGAAACGAGCTTGGTATGCCAAACACATTGCCCGTGGCAATATCAGACGCAGGCCTGATAGAAGTCATGAAAATCGCCAGTAGCGGCAATAACCAGATAAACAACGCAATCGGCAATGATAGCTTATAGGCAAAGCGGCCAAAAAATGAAGCTTTCTCAATAGGACTGGGGAACATTATCTGGCCTCCACTTCATCTTGATACATTCGCCACAGGAAGTAGCTGATGTACACCAACATGATTAAAAACAGAATGGTTGCGATCGCAGAACCGTAGCCGTAGCGTCCGACACCTTCACCCACCGCTTGATCATACATATAGTAAGCAAGCACATTGGTTGAGCCAAACGGCCCGCCCTGAGTCATGGTGGCGATCATGTCAAACGACCGCAATGCACCAATGACGGTCACCACAATGGCAATAAAGGTGGCAGGCTTTAGTTGCGGCAGAATCACATGACGCAGCATTTTCCAGCCTTTAGCGCCATCCAGACGACCAGCTTCTATCTGATCAGAAGAGATATTATTCAGACCCGTGAGATACAGAATCATGCAGTACGCAATCTGTGGCCACAGACCCGCAGCGATAATGCCGTAGGTAGCGTAGGTGGAGTCACCAAGAATGGAGGGTGGCTCCGGGGAACAGACTCTTGTCAGGTTACCGACAATATTGGTTTTGGTTTCGCAGAAAAACCAGCTCCAGACTTCACTGAGTAATCCAAACTCAGGGTTGTAGGCCCAGGTAAAAATCAATCCGACAACCACCTGCGATATAACGAAGGGAAAGAAAAACAAAGATTTATAGATTCTGATACCGGTTACAGTTTGATTCAAAAACAATGCGATAAAAAGCCCTATTGGCACCGCCAACATAAACAATACAAGCCACAACAGGTTGTTCCATAACGAGGTATAAAAATTAGGATCCTGGAACAGTACCTTGTAGTTGTGAAAACCTACCCACTCCCCGGTCCAGACACCATTAAAATCGTAAAGTCCATCCCAACGCGTAAAAGAGTAGGAAATAGACTGGAAGATAGGGACGATCACGTAGATCATGAACAACACCAGCCCAACTGACAAAAACAGCCAGGGGGCTACCGCTACTTTGTTACGCTTGTAGTAGGACAGTCCGGTGACAAAGAAAAATGCCGCCGCGATAGCAGCTAACAAAAACACCATTCGAACTAAAAAAGTCGGCACACGCGCCTGCGTCTTTTGCGTATAGCCCAATAGGTCCTGCATACCTGTGGTGGTAACAAGTTTCAACATTATCAGACAAACAACAAACACAATTGCCGCGATCACTACGCGACCGGTGGAGGTGGCAAACCTGTCCATGGGTAAAGCGGCAGTGGTACTCAATGTTTTCTCCGAATGAGCGCTGTGGCCATCATTGTCTGTTTTTACGCTGTTTTTGGCAATAAAAAAGGCCGACTAAAAAGCCGGCCTTAGTGCTTTGCTACATGAATCGCACAGCTTACTTATAGACTTCCGCCTGCACCTTATCTAGATTTTCAAGTACCTCGTCAAGGGTAGAAGGATCAAGCATGAACTTCTGGAAGCCCTGCATACCTTCTTTAGCCATAGCCGCAGGTGCGTCGCGATCATAGAATTGCGCAAGACCCGCTGCGGTAGACAGTGTCGCCATGCCTTCTACAATGAACTTGTCATCAGCATTGATTTCAGCATCTGCGTTGGGAGGCAGCTGGCCAATAGTTTTATTCCATTCGCCTTGAACCTCAGGAGTCGCTACAAAAGCCAGGAATTTTTTGGCGTTTTCTACGTTCTTCGCTTTGGCAGGAATAAAGAAAGCATCCGCTGGCGCTTCTTCGGCACGCGGTAATCCAGGTGTAATTTCAGGGAACTGAAAGAAATCAATCTGCTCATCAGTCAGACCAGCATCTTTGTATTGACCAACAGAGAAATTACCCATCACATACATTGCAGCATCACCATTGGCGAAAGGTGCAATAGCATCCTGCCATGACATAGTTGCGTGGGTACTTACAAAAGTACAACGATCAAGCATCTCTTCCCAGTTAGCGAAGGTTGCACGAATACGATCATCGGTATACTTAATCTTACCAGCAGTCAGATCGTTGTGGACGTCGTAACCGTTAGTACGCAGGTTCAGGTAGTCGAATACTCCCGCAGCCGTCCACAGAAACTTGGTACCGATAGTGAAAGGTGTGACACCGGCTTCTTTAAGCTTGTCACAGTTGCCAAGCAGCTCGTCCCAGGTTGCAGGCTCGCTGAGCGACAGCTTGTCATAAATGTCTTTACGGTAGTAAACGCCCCACTGGTAATATGAGTAAGGCACGCCACACTGCTTTCCATCACGTGACATGGTGGGCTTAATGGCGTTGAATTTGTCCGCAAGGTTGGGATCAGATGCCCAAAGATCAGAAATATCCGTAAACAGACCAGCATCGACAAAAGGCCCCATACGGTTACCCGGGTACCAGGTAATCACATCGGGCGCGTCATTCTGTAGTGCGTTACGAATAGTGCCTTTATGCGCTTCTCTGTCACCATTGTTGGCAATGACGTTGATATCCGGGTTAGCAGCCTTGAATGCTTCAACTGCAGCTTCATAAGCGGCTTTCTTATCAGGATTTAAATCATCAAAAGTGATGACCAGATCACTAGCCACTGCAGCTGTAGACATAAATGTCGCTGCCACAATGCTCGCGATAGAGTGCGTTATACTCAATTTCATACGGTAAGTTCTCCAGGGTTCAAGGCACGACCTTCCGGGCCGCCTCAATAAAAATGCTATTCGCCTAGGCAATATAACATTCAACTGCGGGTTTAATAAATGCCCAGATACGAATAATACTAATTAATCAAAAGTTTTCGTTACGTGCAAAGCCCGCGTTGTCATTGACTGACCATCGCAGGTAACATAATCCTCGGATAACTGAAGATTAACCAACTAACAGGACGAATACTTTGGCCGACGTAGAACTCACAGGACTAAAAAAATCTTTCGGCAAAGTTGACGTCATACATGATGTTGACTTATCAATCTCCTCTGGGGAGTTTGCGGTTTTTGTCGGCCCGTCGGGCTGCGGCAAATCCACTCTCCTGCGCCTTATTGCAGGCTTGGAGGATGCCTCTGGTGGAAAGATCCAGATTGATAACCAGGACGTCACTCAGGTGGAAGCCGCAGATCGTGGCATTGCCATGGTGTTCCAGTCGTACGCACTCTACCCGCACATGACGGTCGAGGAAAATATGGGCTTCGGCTTAAAAATGACCGGCCATGACACAGCACTGATCAACGAACGAGTGCAAAAGGCTGCCAAAATTCTGCATCTGGATGCGCTACTTGAGCGAAAACCCAAAGCCCTGTCCGGCGGGCAGAGACAGCGCGTCGCGATTGGTCGCTCGATTGTTCGAGAACCAAAAGTTTTCCTCTTCGACGAGCCGCTTTCCAACCTCGACGCTGAACTTCGGGTGCGAATGCGCCTTGAAATCGCCAAGCTTCATAACGACCTCGGTGCAACAATGGTTTATGTTACGCATGATCAGGTCGAGGCAATGACGCTGGCAGATAAAATAGTCGTGTTACGTGACGGACGTGTTGAACAAGCGGGTGCGCCAATGCAACTTTACAACGACCCTGACAACGTCTTTGTCGGTGGCTTTATCGGTTCACCTAAAATGAATATTCTTGACGGCCGCGTTACGGGCTACAGCAAAGGCACCGCCACAGTGAAGCTGACGGATTACAGCAGCGATGACTTCCAGGTTAACTGCGAAACAACCGTAAGCGAAGGTGCCAATATTCAGGTGGGGATACGACCAGAGCACTTCAGCTCAAATGGTAATGCAGCTTTAAACACTACAATAGAGGTTGTTGAGAGTCTTGGCGGATCATCTTTTGGCTATGCAAACGCAGAAAGCGAATCACCATTGACTATTGGTCTGGAAGAACATCAGGCAGCGGATGCACGTGGAGAATTTACAGCTCGTTTTGACTCTGGACGCGCTTTTTTATTCGATTCGCAAAGTACTCTGCGCATTCGCTAATAGCATTGGCCGATGTGCGATTACTCTTACAAAGCAAACCACCGCACGTAGCGCGGTGGTTTTATAAAGCCACTGACAGTCTGAGTGGCTTCTAAGAACGCCACAGGCCGCAACAGGCCGCAAAAGGCCGCAACACTGACTGACCAGGCCGGCTTAGCGATCCGATTTACTACCCGGAAATATCGTCAACAGTTGCTTCAGGTGCACTGGTCTTCACCGAGGCGATACCACTGTCTCTGGCTTCAGCCGTGTCATACATAGAGCTAGTGCCAATCACCTGATTGTTTCCAGCTTTAATACTGAACGAGAACTTACCGGATTCGCTTTCCTTCTTTCCGTAACGAGTATCATTTGAGGCGTTTTTCTTTACCGACTCGATACCGTTTACACAGCTTCTTTTTGCTTTGTAACCTTCGCTACCTAGCAGATTGTCGCCTTCGCTATTCTTCAATCGGAAACGGAATTCACCCGCTTTGTCTTTGTATATCTCAAATTTTCCAGACATTACTCACCTGTATAATGGTTTGATTAAGTAAGATTATGATTTTGTTGAAGTAGTTTAGTGACAGGAACACCAAACACCAGACCACTGCAACGAATTTTGTATGATGCCTATTCTGGCACAACCTGGAGAATGAGACAGAATATTTGTCCGGTGGTTCGCTGGCTACGCATGTTTACGGTATTGAGTTAGTAACGCATTATTTCCTAATAAGTTTTTAGTCAGACCAGACTGCTATCTCTGCAACACCGAGTGTCTGGCCACCAATTAAATAACGCTTTGACCCATCAAGTTCAACCGAATCAGGCCCATAATTAAAGGCAAACACCAAATTGCCCTTGCGACGAAGTCTTAGCCCTTCAGAACATTTATATGTAGAAATACCTGCTTCTTTTAATCTGTTCTCAACGAACCTGACAAGCGACTCTTCATCCATGCAAGCGTTTAAATAGTGACAACGATCATGGCAATAATAAAATCCCCACCCGTCATCAAATTTATCAATGGCGTCCACATCACCGCTGACCTTCTCGCGCCACTTGATTGCATTAAAACCACCCTCAGTGGCAACGCTATAGAAGTCCGCTAAAGACTCAACCCGTGTTACTTTTATCGGCATTAATGATTGCACGGCTGCTGGTGGCAATTCGGGTGGTATTGAATATTCCTCTGTTTTACTTCCGCATCGTGGACCAATAACAACATGCCCCTTAAAGGATGCAAGCAGAGACGCTAATTCATCACTTATAAAAACGCTGTTAGCCAGAATCACAAGCTTGTAGCCATCTAGCTTTGCCCCTGGCTGAATAATGTCTAGATCAACGCCATTACGCCGCACTGAGGAATAGAATTGCTGCATCCATTCCAACGGGCCATAGTTTTGCCCCTGAGGCTGGATGCGAAGCATCTGATCACCCTGATAGTCAAACACCAGCGCCACCTCGGATTGTAACGGCGCATCATCCGAATGCATGACGCGCTTGATCTCCGCAAGATCTTCTCCCAGTTGCCTGATTTCATCGACGGCCTCGTCTTCGGTGCCATCGGGCAGCAATAAGCCGGTGTGCATCTGCTCCTGAGCTGCAGGCATCTGCCGCCATCGAAACCATGACATCAGCTCTGCATCATGTGCCATTGCCTCCAGTGCCCACAATCTGATCATACCCGGCAGTGGTGCCGGGTTGTGAGGAGCCCAGTTTACCGGTCCGGGTTGTTGTTCAATAATCCACAGCCTTCCCATACCTCGATAGAGATCATGATGGAAAGCGGAGGAATCAGGGTGCCCGGTGCGGAACCATTTTTTTTGATCTTCAAGGTTTACTCCGTCACGATCAAGAAAACCTAACGGATAGTTATCCCAGGCAGCAATATCAATATCTTTGGCCGTATCGTAGTGATCAAACTCAGTGAAGTTACCCATGAAGTTATGCATCACATCGCGGTCAGGTGAGTGCTTTTTTATTATTTCTGATTGCAGCTTATTGAATGATGCAACCTGATCGGAAGAAAACCGCCAGAACGCCAATCGGTGAGCCGGATTTAACTCTGTTACTGATAACATCGGCAAGGGTATTTGATCGAAGCTTAGGTACTCCATACTCCAAAATACATTGCCCCACTCTGTATTGAGTTTCTCTATTGTCTGATATCTGCGCTCACACCACGATTGAAAGGCTGCCAATGCATCAGCGGAATAACTAACAATAGTACTGTGACAACCGTATTCATTATCTGTTTGCCAGGTGGTCACAGACGGGTGGGTTCCAAACTCCCGCACTACCCGCTCTACAATGCGCTGACACTCCTGACGATACACCTGAGAGGAAAAACAGTAGTGCCTGCGAGAACCAAAGCCTTTCGGGTGGCCTTTTTCATCCACTGCAAGAATAGATGGATGCTCATCAACTAACCATTTTGGCGGTGTCGCAGTGGGTGTGCCCAAAACAACCTCTAGTCCCTCTGCGTGCAATACATCAAGCGCACGTCGCAGCCAGTCAAAGTGGAAGTTATCCCGTGTTGGCTCGAGCCGGCTCCACGCAAACTCACCCACACGCACAACGCTTATACCAAGTTCCCGCATGCGACGCGCATCGTCAGCCCATACTGATTCAGGCCAATGCTCGGGATAATAACAGACGCCTAGCTTCACAGGATTGGACACTCTCTGAGTTGCCTGGCAGCTTCTTCCGGTTGCAGGGGATTAACGATGTTATTGCTACCTGCCTCAGCCCCTGCTAAAAACTTTACTTTCTCACGATCTCTAAGAGGTGGTTGCATGGCGATATGAAAATGCCACAAATGACTGGATGCATGATCATCACAGGGGGCGTTATGCAGCAGCGTGATATTCGGCGACTTACGTTGAAATAACACATCGTATCTTTGGGCTTGTCGCTGATACATGTGAGATAAATCGTCCAGTTCAACGTCACTGAGATCCGTAATGTAAGGTACTTGTCGATGTGGCACGACCCAGGTTTCATAAGAAAATCTGGCAGCGAAAGGCACAACCACAGAACAGTAATCTGACGCTTCTACCACAAGTTCACTACCTTGCTGATGGTTTAGTAAATCAGACAATAAATCTGCACCCTCATTTTGAGCAGCATAATTTGCTTGAGCCGCGCGCATCTTACTGGCTATGTCGGTCACAAACGGATAGGCATAGATCTGACCGTGGGGATGCATGTTTGATGCACCAACTTCAGCGCCTTTGTTTTCAAATATCAAAACTTGCTTAATCACCGGATCGGCAGAAAGTGTTCTATGTTCATCGCACCATAGGTCTATCACACCACGCATTTCACTAGCACTTAGCTCAGATAGAGTCACGTTATGTTTTTCAGTCCAACACAACACTCGACAATGCCCACGAGCAGCGCCTCGTCTAAACAGCACACTACCAGAGGTGGCGGGCTCAGGGGCTTCGGATGCCAATGACGGGAAATCGTTATCCATAGCACGAGGGCCGATATAGTCAGGATTTACTGCGCCATTAGCGCGGGTGACGCGTGGACAGAGATAACATTGCTCATCATGAGAAGGTGCGGCAGATTCCGGTGACTTACTGACTTTACCAGACCAGGGTCGAACACTGGTATTGGCCGAGATAATCACCCATTGCTCGAGTAATGGATGCCAGCGGGTTTCCCATTTACCGTCTGCACTCATGTCGATACTTCGCTTGCACCGTTAACGGCAGTAGTCACATAGAAATCCGGCTTAAGTTTCATTTGAGACTCATAACCGCCACCAACACTTTGAATAAAATGATCCACTGCATCTGCATGTACAAGACTGACTGTACATCCACCGAAGCCGGCACCAGTCATACGACTGCCAATCACGCCTTCTGTTTTCATCGATAGATCAACCATGCAATCCAGTGTTTCACTTGAAACCTCAAAGTCATCACGCAATGATTTATGCGACTGCTGCATCAGTTTACCAAATTCTTCAAGTTGACCTGCTTTGAGTGCGATGGTTGCGCGATTTACCCGGTCAGATTCTTCTATAACATGTTGGGCACGCTTGCGAATGATTGGATCAGTAAGCAAGCCACTATGTTCTTGAAACTGGCTCGGTGTGACATGCGCCAGTTGTTCAGCACCGGTCACTGGAGCCAGCAATTTTAAGGCAGACTGACAGTCATTGACACGATCATTGTAGGCACTGCCTTTTAGGTTACGTGGCTGATTAGTGTTGCCAATTACGATTCGATAGTCACCCAGATTAAGCGGCACTTGCTGATACATTAACGTGGAGCAATCCAGTGCAACCGCACAGTCTTGCTCTGCCATGGCAATAACAAACTGATCCATGATGCCGCATTGCACATTGATAAACGAGTTTTCAGATCGTTGCGCCAGCAAGGCGAGCTCCTGAGCTGATAACCCGACACCCGTCAGTTCATTTATTGCTACTGCGGTCAACACAGACACAGATGCCGATGACGACAGCCCAGCACTCAAAGGCAGATCACCGGAATAATGGAATCTGAGTTTATTTAGACCGTTAGAACCTGAGTTAAACCCCAGCTTGACAAACTCAACCACTATCCCTAACGGGTAATTTACCCATTCGCGATCAATAGGCTTTATGTCACCATCAAACTCAATGGCAGTCTTGAAATCGAAGTCTTCAGACGATAGCGCAATACCCGATACCGAATTATCCTGCGTTATCTGCAGACTGGTACCGCGGTTTATCGCACAAGGAAAAACCAGGCCTCCGTTAAAGTCTGTGTACTCGCCGATTAAATTCACCCGGCCCGGTGCATAAAATTTTCGAGGCTTGCTCATTTTGACTTGATCTCCATTAAAACCGCAGACTGCGCGGGCATGACAGGCAAGGCCAGCCCTACTGTCATTAGCAAGGCACCTTTCACTGTCACTCCATCAATTAACCACTTTGGAATCTTCTTGGTGAATTTCTCTAGATACTCTTTGTTCTGGCTCAATAGACGTACCTGGTAATTGGTTTCCTGATCCAACCCGCAGAGCACCATCGAGCCCGGTACTGTTTGGGCAAGGCTCGCTTCTGCAATGGCGAACCACCAGCTGACTTTCTTGTCATCGCTAACCAATCCATTGCAGGTCAGATTATCAATTGCGGTATCAAGCCGCCATGTCGTGCTGTTTGATAACCATTGGCGGTTATTCTTGTATAGAGACACGTAGTTTGAAAGTATCTCTTTCTCATCGGCATCGAGCTTTCTTGCATCAATTTCATAACCATACTGCCCCTGCAACGCCACTATTGCACGGGTATGTATATTGATTTCTCTTCCGGTTAAATGTGCCTCAGCATGACCAACATGTGCACCCATTATTTCCGGCGGATTAAAATAACTATAACCGCGCTGTATTTTTGCCCGATCAATTGCATCGATTGAATCTGACGTCCACACCCTGCCTGCATGTCGCAAGACACCCCAGTCAGCTCTCGCGCCTCCAGAACTGCAGGATTCAATTTCAAGCTCTGCAAAATTATCAGTAAGTTTCTGCATTAATCGATAGCAGGCACTGGTTTGCCTGACCATCCTGCTGCGCGTACCATCCCCTGCAAGAATCAAATCGCGATTATGATCCCACTTGATGTAATCAATCCGGTACTCGGTTACCAGCGCTGCAATGTGCTCATAGAGGTAATCAAATACCTCTGTCTTATCAATATTCAACACCTGTTGATATCTGGCCAACGGCGTATCATGCGGCTGCAAATGCAAGGCCCAGTCGGGGTGAGCACGATACAACTCACTATCGGGATTGACCATTTCAGGCTCAAACCACAAGCCAAACTGCATACCATGCGAACGAACGTGATCAACAACTGGTTGCAGCCCCTGCGGGTAGACGCCGTTGTCCACCACCCAGTCACCGAGGCCGGCATTGTCTGATCGACGCGCCGGGAACCAACCGTCATCGAGAATAAAACGCTCAGCCCCCACCTCTGCGGCTGCATCGATCAGCGACTTAAGCGTATCCAGCTCATGATTAAAATAGACTGCCTCCCAGCTATTGGCGTGCACAGGTCTTTCGTTGCGAGTCCATGATGGGAGTAATTCACTTCGCATATACTGATGCATTGATTGACTGGCAGCATTCAAACCGCCAGTCGACTGTTTTTTAAAGTAGCAAGTCGGTGCTGTAAACGACTCACCTTGACTAAGGCGCAGCTCACCAGGATCAAGTGATACACCAGACTGATAATACACCCGGCAGTCACTCATCAACTCGATACTGCTCTGATGACTGCCACTCCAGGCGAGGTTAGCAGCTAACACATCGCCCTGATTTTGATTGAAGCCAGCCTGGCCTATCATTACTCCCGGGTAGCGCTCATGACTAGTACGACCTCGATGACTTTGCAGCATCAATACCCCTGGCGAAATAGATGATCGATGGGTTTGAAATTCCAGTCCCCATCTGCCATGTAGATGCAAGCACTCGCGATAATTGCCCGGCAATGGCATTGTCGCGCTGGCGAGCCAGTCAACAGTATATTCATGCTCGTTCTGATTGCTCAGCGTAGTCGTAATTGAAAGAACACCAGTCGCTTCATGCAGTGACAAAGATAAAGCAACTTCTAAACGGCTTGCTGCATCCGCTAATAAAATCTGTAAACCCTGATCACTCTGTTCTACCGATACTCGACTCATTCGGTGATCAAACAAAGCACCATTACAGTGCCCTCTCAATGCCGGCGCGCAATCGATACCGCTGGATCTTTCAGGAAACAATGACAAGGGCACAGATTCATCAAGCTTTGCCATAGGAATTGGCAGATCAGTGATCGCAATGATACCTTCAAGATCATGGTCGTCAGTATCAGGCAGACGATCTCCAAACCACGCAATCGACGGCACAGATGTTTGACTGGATGCTGTCAGTAACAACGTCGAGTCGGCTGAGTCCAGTCTCCACAGGGATAGGGCCATACTTATAAAAGTCCGGAATTACGCATGACAGGGAATTGACCGCAGCTAAATATCATTTGGCGGAGTCAGCAAATTAACCAATGACACCAGGACACTCAATGCAGCATCATCTGCTGGCATCAGCTATAGTAGCGCCGCAAACTAATTGTAGCCCGATGCCAAAAAGTCGCACATCCTAATACGCTAAAAGGCATTTGACCAGAAATAAAGTCCCAAATCAGGCTGACAAATACAGCGATACCCACACCAACGCGACACCGCCTCACGAATGACAAAAACACCAATCACCAGCGCCGTGCTTCTGGCAGCAGGTCGAGGGAAAAGACTTCGACCCCACACTAATTCCACCCCCAAACCGTTACTACCGGTAGGCGGTGTTCCAACACTGGATCTCTATTTTACAAGTCTCGCCGCCGCCGGTGTGAAAGATACCGTTGTAATCGTGAACCATCTTGCAGAACAGATAGAACAGTACGCAGATGAAGTACCCTCCCGTTTTGGCATAACATGCTCAACCGTCAGACAGCCGATACTCGATGGCACGGCCTCCGCGCTTGAGGCGGTACTAATTGATAGCCGGTACGACAAGCAATTGAAACCATTGATAAGCAGGCCGTTCCTGCTCATCGCCACCGACTATTTGATACCGGATTCATTCATACCTGACCTGCTGACTTTCTATCTATCCAACCCTGAAGATATCGCAGTCAGTATCAAAACAGTGCCTGAAGAAGAACTTGCCTCACGCAGCAGCATACGCTTTGCAGAAGATGGCTCGATCACAGAAGTCGTGGAAAAGCCGTTAGCAGGCGAAGCGCCGAGCAGCTACTCTGCAAATCTGGCATATGTACTACCTGCAGAAATTCTGCAGTTGCTGGCCGATGTTAGCTGTTCAGCTCGCGGTGAACGCGAAGTACAATCTGCAATAAACTGCTTTCTTGCAACACAAGGTACGGCGCGCGGTATTGTTCAGTCCGCACCCAGTGAATGGACACCAGCTCTATTAAAGGGTTGACCAGGCCAGGATTGTTAAAACCGGTCTTTAACGGAAAAGCATTATCGGTACTTTGCACGAACCGATCATTTGCGTGGTAGTAGATCCGATTATCAGGTTGCGAATTCGAGAATGCCCATAAGCACCCATAACCAACAAATCGTAGTTATCTTTATCTACCGCTTCTGAAATAACGGTATCCGGCTGACCGGAAATTACTTCTGACTCTGCGTTAAAACCCGCCTCACGCAGCGCCGCAACAGCACCCCACAGTGGTTTACAGTTAAGGTTGGATTCGGCACCTACCTGAATCAATTGAAACTCAAGCCCTTTAAACATTTCGCTGCGAACAATATGTTCAACCGCTTTTATCGCACTTGAACCACCATCAAAGGCAATAAGAATTTTCTTTACAGGTTTGAATTCTCTGGAGGCCACCAGCACCGGCTTTTTGGTTGAACGAACCACTCGCTCCAGATTGGAGCCAAGATGCTCCATATTCAGATGCGATTGTTCACCTCGCTTGCCGATGACAATTAGATCAGCGTCATCTTCAAGCTCTTCCATGGTTGCCACCAGCTGGCCATGGCGCAACATCGATGTGACGTTAACAGCTCCCATTTTCGCAGCTCTAGCCTGAGCATCTTCAAGAATTGCTCTGCCGCGCTTATTGACCAGCCGCGCCTTCTGACCATCTAGCTCCGCCAGTTCTTCGAGCAGTGCGCTGCGTGCACCAAGACCAATGCTACCACTGAGGTCTGTATTGTCAGCTGCTGCCTCACGCCGCCCAAGCACATGCAGCAACATCAATGATGTTTCACCAAAAGATGCAATCCATCCTGCGTGATCACAAACACTTTGCGCATATCCAGAGCCGTCTATCAGTGCAATGATTCTGTTCATCATCAATGCCCCATCAAGCGCTCGAGCGCTCCTGGTTTATCGTAGACCCCCAGTTTGTCTACAAGTGTCTCACTGGCTTCGTTCATACCGATAATCTCCACCTCAGCTCCCTCCCGACGGAACTTTAATACCACAGTATCAATCGCACTGACACTGGAGATATCCCATATATGAGCATTGGATACATCAATCACGACTTTATCGAGCGATTCTTTAAAGTCAAACGAACTATTGAAAGCTTCAACCGATGCAAAGAATAGCTGCCCTTCGACCAGATAAGTTCGTTCAGTCCCGTCTGTTGTGGCTGTTGATGTAACCCGGAAGAGTCTTGAAATTTTCCAGGCAAAGAATATCCCCGAGAACAACACCCCAACCAGCACTCCGATAGCGAGGTTGTGGGTAGCGACCACCACAATCACTGTCGCAAGCATCACTATAGAAGAGCTGCGCGGATGCTCTCTGAGGTTTTTAATCGACGACCAGCTAAACGTACCGATAGACACCATGATCATAATCGCAACGAGTGCTGCCATGGGGATTTTCTTCACCCACTCACCCAAAAATACAATCATGATGAGTAGAAATATACCGGCGCAAAAAGTAGACAATCGACCACGGCCACCAGACTTCACATTGATGATTGACTGACCAATCATTGCACAACCAGCCATTCCACCCATAAATCCGGTGACAGTGTTGGCAATGCCCTGACCGATACACTCACGGTTTTTATCACTGCGGGTGTCCGTCAGTTCATCAACTATGGATGCAGTCATTAAAGACTCCAGCAATCCAACCGCCGCCACACCTGCAGAGTAAGGCAGAATAATTTTCAAAGTTTCCAGAGTCAGAGGGATATCAGGTAAAAGAAATACCGGCAGCGTGTCAGGTAGCTCACCCATGTCACCCACAGTGCGCAAATCAAGCCCCAGCACGATAGTAATAACAGTCAGCACAATGATGCATACCAGCGGTGACGGCACCGCATTCGTAACACGTGGCAACAAATAAATAATCGCCAGACCCGCAGCAATCATTACATAAGTCAGCGGTGGCACGTTAATTAGCTCCGGTAGCTGCGCCATAAAAATCAATATCGCCAGCGCATTGACGAATCCAGTCATCACAGACCGTGAGACAAATCGCATCACAAAGCCAAGCTTCAATATCCCTGCGATAACCTGCAATACACCAGCAAGCACAGTCGCTGCGAGCAGATACTGCAGCCCGTGATCCTTAACCAGTGTAACCATCAATACGGCGGTAGCAGCAGTCGCAGCCGAAATCATACCCGGTCGCCCTCCGGTAATCGCCACGATTACAGCGATTGAGAAGGATGCATACAGTCCAATCTTCGGATCAACACCGGCAATAATCGAGAACGCGATTGCTTCCGGAATCAAAGCCAGTGCCACCACCAGGCCCGCCAGTATGTCCGCACGAATGTTACCGAACCACTCTCTTTGCAGCTCCACCAGAAAATCAGCTCTCACAGATTTTCTCCGTTATAAATGTGTATGACAGGGCTTACAGCAAGAATCGGGGGATCAATCATCTGCCACACAGACAGTGATACATATAAGTTATTCAAAATGGAAAATTCTGTGGTGAGAGAGAGATGGCAGGGACGCGCCACGATTCGGTCGGAACCGGACTTGGCCGTTATTGTATAGCGGTTGATTGAGTAGCTGTTGAACAGGGAATGAGCAATAGACTTCACTCGAATTGCGCAGATTATAGCAGTCGCCAGTCACTTCTTAAGTGAAATTTTAATTCACCTTCTGAATCAATTTTTTGTCGCTAATTATGGGCTGGTAGTGCGCCGGTAATGCTCTGGTGGTGCGTTGGTAGCACTCTGGTAACTCGCTGATAATGCTCAGCACTACTCAGGCTTTGGCCGGCAGCCCTGCGTAGCTATAACCGTCAGTAGAAATATCACCATGCCATACATACACCGACATAAACCCGCAATCACGGGTACGATTTGCATGCTCCAACATAGACGGGTGGTATGACCTGTCACCGCAGACATGAGGCGTGTACGGATCGCTGCCTCTCTTCCAGTCCGCCTGCCCCGCCAACATGATATAAATTTCTTCAGCCGGATGAGTACGAACGCCATATTCAGCCTCTGGCAGCATGCCATACAAACCAAGACGTACAGAATCTGAGAACACAAGTCCGGTAGGCCCCAGCAATTCAACATGCGCCTTCGAAAAACTGTGCTTAACATAAAGCGGATCACTACTGGATTGAGGTGGTATCCACTGGAACGGAGCATCTGCAATCAACCCGCAAATCGGATGAGCATCTTCAGCTGCCATAACCTTCAAAATGGATTCCTGTAAATTGGCGGACGTACTGGAAGGTAAGTCTACTCGGGCTGCCAGACCGGACGATGCCAACAACGCTTGCCGGGCATATCTCTCGATTGGCCGATCGCCGTCGAATACATCAGCCAACTCTTTGAATAATAATTCCAGCATGCAATTCACCCTATGCAAGATCACCAAAACGCTTCTTATACAACGCTTCTATATCGCTGTTGTTATCCGGTTGGGTTTCAAAACACAAATCATCCGCGGGCGGTATAAACCATCCTGCTGCTGAAGATAACCAGATGTGAGCCACCGGCTGGGCATATTTTTGATCATCCAGCGTACCACCTCGCACTGCATAGATACCGTCATTCGGATCGCTCCCGTGTCTGATGCGCACACCGCAGTCGCCACAAAACTCTCCATACCTTTTTATGTTATTGCCGACCATCCATACTATACGTGCAAGCTGACCCTGCTCGAGATTGAAAGACTCCGCAGCAACAAGGCAAGATACATTAAATGCACTACTCGACGCACGGCGGCAATTCGAACAGTGACAGGTATACACCATATTTGGCGCCTTCGATAAGAAATATCTTACAGCGCCACACTGACAACCACCGGTAATATTTCCACTACTCACCGCCTACTCCTAATAGAGTCACTTACCCTCCCAGAGACTACAAATGATTGTTTACTTCGATAGAGGGTTTTTCATAATATAGCACCGAGGTCGCTAAAAATTCCCCACTTTGAAATTAAACAACGCTTGCGATTCTCCGATGGCGGGTGTCGTCAAAGGTTTTAGTGACTATCACATGACCTTAACCAGTGCCGCTTTTGTCATTCTCCCCAGAGAGAATCCGGCGTGTAGTTTGCGCCGGACGAGGGGTGTGTCTGGTTAGATACTCAATAAGACTTCGGGCTTAAACTTTGAATTTATTGCCAAAAGTATCCCTCTCCCAATGCAAACTACGCATTGGACTCTCTCATAGGGAGAGTGACTTGGCTTTGGGTACGTGTATTAAAATATAGCCGAACAGGATTTCAAAAAATGCTTTGGCGACAGCCTCCCATGAGAGAATAACTATTCAGGCATCGGTTAACCCAAGAAAGTGTTTTCTGATTCTCTAAAGACAGGCAACTCAATTCAAGTGGGCTGTGCGGGAAGTTCGGTAACAGACTTTTCACAGCCACAGTCGTCAGAGCAAGGCGAAAAAACGCAGGCATAGCAGGGCCTACGTCCTGTTTTTTTAACGCAGCTATGGCGGCTGTGGCTTCGAGGCGTGTTACCGAACTTTCCAAACAGCCCACTCATGCTATAAGTATTCTTAATGAGCAACTGCCCCATCACAACATCACCATGAGATTGGTTTCATGGAATATTCGCGCAGGTGGCGGCAAGCGTGCTGAAGGTATAGTCAAACAAATACAAGATTGGCAACCGGATATCGTCGCGCTATCTGAATTTCGCGACACAGAGGCAAGTGTCTGGATTGCAGCACAGCTAAAGTCCCTCGGACTTTCTTATCAACGCACAACAACCGACCCATCTAAACCTGCAGTCAACTCATTGCTATTGGCATCACGCTGGCCACTTAGAATAGTCAATCTTAAGAATGCACCTAAAAGCCCGAGGCGCTGGCTGCATGCCAATGTCGCATCACCTATTCCGATCACCATTATCGCGATTCACATTCCAAATCGATCCACCGGTCTTAAGTATCCTTTTCTAGATGCAACGATCAATACAATCAAACAGTGGCGCGGACCACCCGCAGTCATCCTGGGTGATACCAACTCAGGCTGTATTGATATTGATGAAGAATCACCTGCATTTAATAAAATTGAAGATCAGTGGATGAAAAACATTGATCAACTTCAATGGAAAGATGCATTTCGCCATCTGCACAAAAATAAACGACGCTTTACCTGGTACTCACCGAATGGACGCAATGGATTCAGACTGGATCAGGCGTTTCTACACCCGGCACTTCACAGCAAGCTAAATCGATTCGAGTACATCTGGGGTGGCGATACTTCTGTTCGCCGTGACATTCTCAGCGATCACGCGTCTATCGTGATGGACCTCGATCTGTAGCATTGTCATAGCAGGTCAAGTGAAGACGCCACCTGATCTCTGGCTTCACATCCGTCAGGACAAATCGCATCGAGCTTGTAAAGATTAGAACGTGCAGACTCCCGATCACCGATACTCATAAACAGTACCGCCTGCTCGCTCAAGGTTTGGCTGTTCTCACTGTCAATTTCAAGCGATTTTTCGAATGCGATCTTGGATCCAAGGAAATCGCCTTTCTTAAATGATGCGACGCCAAGCAATCGCCAGACTTCAGAATTATTTTCATGAGACTTTGATAGCAGCTTGAGCTTCTTTACGGCAGCCCGGTAATCACGGTCGTCAATTAACTGTATTGCTTCGGTTAAACTTAGCCCTACGCCACTTCCCATCAATTGAGACTTTACAGGCGGTGCTTCAACAGCGTCAGCATCCGAATTAGATTCTGCAGCCGCAACACTAGCCACTATACATACCATAAATATCAAACTGCATTTCATCAGAACCCTCCCGGTCGTCAAAACTGCATCGACTTCCCACAAATGCCCACCACCAAGTCGAAATATCCATAGCCCGCAAAAATACGTCTGGTAAATTGGATTACTGCTACCATCCGCCAATGCCAATCTCAGCAAACATCCGTGCAAGCCTTTTCATGATGTTGTCCATGTCAGGCTTCACTGTCAATGACCTGTTTATTAAATCACTTGACGGCAATCTTCCTACTGGCCAGATCATGGCCATTCGCGGAATATTTTTATCTGTAATGATTGCACTGATCGCGTTACAACAGGGCGTATTAAAGCGATTTGCAGAGCTTTTTACTCCGTTGGTAGCTTTGCGCTCAGCAGGCGAAGTTGGTGCGACATTATTGTTTCTGACAGCGCTTACCATTTTGCCATGTTCAACAATCTCTGCAATTCTGCAGTCGCTGCCACTGGCAGTGGCACTTGGTGGTGCATTGATTCTTAAGGAACCTATCGGCTGGCGTCGATGGATCGCTATTCTTATCGGCTTCATAGGTGTACTGATAATAATACGCCCGGGTATCGATGGCTTTCATCCGGCATCGATTTTGATGATATTTTCCGTGCTGTTTGCAGCAGGGCGCGATCTGGCCACCCGATGTCTTCCAAAAGAACTGCCCTCACTGCTTGTATCACTGGCCACTGCACTATCAATTTGTCTGGTCGGTGCTGCATTATCCACCGCGCAAAGCAACTGGCAGCCGGTGGACAACACTCAGATGGGTACGCTTTTTATTGCGGCCTGCTTTTTATTTTTTGGCTACCAGTTTCTGGTGTTAGCAATGCGGACGGGGGAGATCGCCTACGTAGTACCATACCGCTATACGAGTTTATTATGGGCAATGGCGGGTGGTTATTTTATCTTTGCAGAAGTGCCGGATTTGTACACTTTAATTGGTTCAGCCATCGTTGTTGCCACCGGTCTTTTCACCCTATACAGAGAGTTAACCTCAGGCCGACGTGCGATTACCTCAACTTCATTACATGCACGCGGCAATGTCTGGCCGGAGAGAAAAAAGTAGTAACGAAGAAGCAGTAAGGTGCGCAGCTCACCCAATATACTCACTAGTGACGTCGTCGGGAATTTATCCTGTCGGCAATCCTCATCTGATTATTCCGTATCATTTTGTTCACTCACTCTTTGCGATGCTACATATCCAAATCCTACCTCGATCAAGCCTGCTGCAACTATAGCCAGCGCTCCCACCCATTGGACCCAGATCATAGATTCACCAGGTAACAGTATTGACGCACTGATAACTGCCACCATAACTTCTGACATTGTCAAAATCGCTACTCGCCCGGGAAACAGTTTCTTTGAAATCTCGAAAATCACAAAAAAAGTCGGCAACAAAATAATAATTGACCAGAACATCGCCGTTGGCAAAGCACTGACGATCATACTGACTTCAGGAAGTGAGATTTTGCCAGGTGCAAGCGCGAATAGAATAGATAGCAGGGTTGTTACAACGAAGATTAAGGCAGTTAGTGGCATTATGGGGATACCAGGCCAGCGTTTTAGGGCCGCCAGACTAAATGCCCAAAAAATACCAGCAAGTAGACTATATAAATCGCCGATATTTATAGGCTGACCCGTTAATCCACCACCGGACAACAGTAAATACAATCCTATCAACGCTACAAAAATTGCAATAACGCGTGCTTTGGTTAGAAGCTCTGACAACCAGAGCACCCCAACCAGCGTCGACCAGACCGGAGTAAGATAATAGAGCATCGTCGCCCTGATAACAGTCGTCTCTACCAGACCATTGCCAAAAAACGTAAACGCAGAGCCAATTAACAGCGCGGCTATTAAGGTAGGGCCGATAATCCCCTTAATTGATCTGACCTTAAACAACAACACCGGCAGCAATACAAGTAACGGACAGGCATTGAAGAGCACCACACTCCAGGCACCGGACATGCCGGTCGCTTCAATACTTCTAAGTGGTATCCAGTAAAGACCCCAGGCAGCAGCGCTAACTACAAGCGCAATACTGAGTGTTCGTTCGGAATAGTGGCCAGGTTTGATCGATGCCATTGTTATACTTTATGTTCCATAATCACGATATCGATGCCTCTGGTAATCTGCTTTTCGCTATCCAAAAACGGTAGGTAGATAACTTCACTTAAACACAGCGTATCACTACCCGAATACCGGATTCACAACACGCGGATTCACAACACGCAGTACAAGTAAATCTATGACATTTACAGGCATTTAGCTACTTGAGAAGCAATCGCCGCGTTATTCAGCACCAGTTGTATATTGGTTTTCAGACTGTTGCCACCGGTTATCTCCGCTATCTTTTCTAAAAGAAATGGTGTTGTCTGTTTACCAGTAATGCCACGAGCATCCATTTCTTTAAGTGCTTTACTTATAACTGCTTCTATCTCTTTTTCATCCATAGCATAAGCTTGCGGTACCGGCACACATATAACCACCCCTCCCTCAAGACCTACAGCGTATTTTTTGTGCAGCACTGCGGCAATATCTTCAGGGGATTCAAGTCTGTAATCAACTGCGAATTCCGTTCGACGAGTGTAGAACGCGGGCCATACATCCGTTTGATAGCCGATCACAGGCACACCTTGCGTCTCTAGATACTCACGGGTCAAACCAATATCTAAAATCGATTTTGCACCGGCACACACAACCGTCACACTGGTCTTGCCAAGTTCCGATAGATCAGCGGAGATATCCATAGTCTTTTCAGCGCCACGATGCACACCACCAATACCGCCCGTTGCAAATATTCTAATCCCCGCCAGTGCCGCAATTATCATGGTGGCAGCGACTGTCGTTGACCCGATAGTGTTTTTGTTGTTTAGAACAAACGGAATATCACGCCGACTTACTTTTACTGCATCCAGACCCGTTTTACCTATAGATTCGATTTGCTCTTTTGAAAGCCCTGCATATAGTTTTCCATTCAAAATAGCGATAGTGGCCGGAACCGCACCGTTAGCTCTTACCTGATCTTCAACCAACAACGCCGTTTCTACATTCTGTGGATACGGCATACCATGCGAAATAATAGTCGACTCAAGTGCCACCACTGGCTGCGATGCTTCAAGCGCAGATTTTACTTCATGACTTACAACTAGAAAATCAGTGAGATCGGTATTAGTCATCTTGTGTCGCTAATTAGAGAAAGAACAAAAATCTGGTACGACGCTATTGCAGAATAAATTCCCGGCTCAGCTTATCACTACAGGCAGAATACACACCGAGCGTTTCGGCTGCAGTACGCATACCACACTGTAGCTGCAGTTCTACTGACAAACCAGCCAGCGCGGCGGCTATAACTCCACTCAACATAGCGTCACCCGCCCCACTGGTTGAAACAACATCAATACCCGGCAACGCCTCCGTTCTATAAACTTCACCATCAGTAACCAGAACCACACCGTCATCACCGGAGGTCAGGAGTACTTGTTCAGGCCCGAGTTTTCGCAAGGCGTCAAACAAATCTTCATCGTCTGCGATTTCAACACCGGTGAGTGCGATCGCTTCTGCCCTATTTACTTTCAGTAAAGACAACGAATCCAGCACACCGGATAATCTTGTGCATTTGCTACGAGAAACACCATCGGCGTAAAGCATTGTCGATTGACAATGGCCTACAATATCTGTCAATGCAGACTCAGGCAAATTAGCATCCAGTACTACCGCATCTGCTGCATCGATGATTTCCAGCATTTCCTGCGGCACCACCCCTGATTCAACAGATAGCTGAAACTCATCAAAAAGGCGCATGTCTGAGATCGCGTGTAGCAGCTCTCCATCGCAATCATGCACAGCAGTATAACTTGCAGTCGAGCCATTTTGCCGTAATGCAACATAACTCACATCGACTCCAATCTGCTGCAAATCGTTTAACACCTGTCTGCCAAACAGATCATCGCCAATTGCAGATACCAGACTGGTTTCACACCCTAATCTGCTCAGGTTTTCCGCTATGTTACGACCAACACCACCGGCATAACGCCTCAGCACCCCGGGTGTAGAGTCGTCAGCCACCGCCAGTACAGATGCAGTTGCCAGCAGATCGATATTGATCGCGCCAAATACAACTACTTTTGAATCGAGATTTGAGATTTAACCGGTCACATTAGCGTTAGACGACGGCATGAGTGTAAACCAGAAATCGTAATAGACACAAAACGCTGTTATTGCTCATCTTTGAAACTTTGTACTAGTGTGTATGATGATACTGGCTATAACACCGTTTAAGTGATCTAATCTCGCAGTTGGTACCACAGTTACCACGACGCAACATACTCATAGCAACCCACACCAGCGAACACCCCTGCAATGCAAACCACTACGGCTGACACAGCAGTTCGCCAGCCACCACTCTGGTTGCTTATAGCGATATCCGCAGCCGCACCGTTAACGATGAATGGCGTCCTGCCTGCCACCACCGCCATTATGCGAGAGCTCAGCACCAGCTACAGCACAGCGCAACTGGTGCTAACGGTCTATTTGGCCGCCTCAATGTGTTCGCAGATTATTCTCGGCAACCTGGCAGATACTCGCGGCAGGCGTCCGGTCATGATTGGTGCACTTGCCGTTTTCGGTTTCGGTGGTCTGCTATGCGCTGTGGCGCCGAGTATAGAAGCGCTACTTGCAGGACGTTTCATACAAGGTTTTGGTTCATCGGTGTGCGTGTTCCTGCCTCGCACCATCATGCGTGATGTACACCCGAAAGATAAAGCCGCCAGCGCGATTGGTTATATGGTGACTGCCATGATGGTCGCACCATTGTTTGGCCCTGCACTGTTTGGCTGGATCACCGACGTCAGCAGTTGGCGAATCTTATACTTGCTACTCGCAACAGCTGGATTTGTACTGTCTTTTCTAAGCTACAAATATCAACAGGAAACACTGATCACCTCAAGCCAGCCAACGCAAAGCCACTGGCAATCCAACAAAGCACTTTTGGCAGAACATGAATTCATTGCTTACGTGCTTATTATGTGTGGTTCAGTCGGTGTCTATTTTTGTTATCTTGCCGGCGCCCCTTACGTTGCAATGGAGCTTCGCAATAACACCGCTACTGTCTATGGCGCCTGGTTCAGCATGGTGGCAATTGGTTACCTTACGGGCAACTTTGCAGCAGGCAGGTATTCCGTAAAATATGGCACTCAGAAAATGATTATGCTCAGTATCGTGCCACTGATCATCGGCATTATGCTGTTCTGGGTATTCTCCGGAATGGTTCATCTAATAGGCTTGTTTTTACCTATGTTGTTTATTGCTTTCAGCAATGGCATGTGCCTTCCGAACCTTACTTCTGCAGCGATGAGCGTACGCACTGATAACGCTGGTGGTGCCTCCGGACTACTCGGCACTTTGCAAGTAGGCACCGCCATTGTACTTACACTGATAGTTAGCGCGCTTCTTAAGAATTCTGCACTGCCGCTCTATACAATAATTACAATTTGTGGATTGGTTGCACTTGCAGGTCTGTGGTTGCTATTGAGTAGCGAAAAGAAGCTCACGTAGACGGTATCAGACCAGCCATTCGCCGCAACTAACACCTGCGCGACGAACCACTAGTTCTTAACAACCTCGAACTCATGCAGCGTAAAAGTACCCTGCCCCCAGAAAGTCTCTGTACCGATTTCAATCGCACCCATGCAGGTGTTGTTCTGTATTCGCGGCACACCATACGCAGAACCGTTGTATCGAACCCAATCTACAAATTTATTCCAATCAAGCCAGCCTTCCTGCCTTGGGCGCTGCGCTACAAAAGCGACATAGCCCCATCCAAGAGAAGGATTGGTATGTACATTCCAGCCGACCCCGTCGATAGTTACCTCAGCTACTTTCGGACCCGGCCCTCGGGTGACAGGCACTCCGACCCAAACCATCATTTCAAACTGCTTGTTCCATTCTTCCGCTTCACAACTGGTGTGAAAGAAAGATTCCAGCGCCACGTTGCGCTCCGGGTTTCCAGTTTCTGAATACTTGTAGCGCACTTTGAAGTTTGGCAGCTGATATAAAGGCGCTGGTAAACCCAGCTTCTCTGTAGAGCCGGAAATAGAATTACGGGTTTTTCTACCGTAGTAAACCTGCGGATAACTCTTTACAGAAAATTCATTGCCGCGATTCTTATCGAGCCAGTTATAGTCCCACTTGGCAATATACCGCGACTCGTTTCCAGTTAGCTCAATGCACTGATGCCAGTTGTTTGAATAAACCTCACTGTCATTCCAGGTATTGTTCTGCAATGCATAATCACCATAGTGAATCTCAGCCCAGGGCTGACACCAGCGTGTGTTCAACAATGGTTTTTCTGAAGTTGCGGTAACACCTTCAACCACGGTACAAGTCTGATTATCTTCATAACCAAAACCATCCTGATTGCCATCACTACCGTCAGTTAGACATATCGGTTTGCCTTGGCTGTAACCGGGCACACGAGCTCTCACCGGCCCTGGAACCCACACCGCTCCCGCAGAAGAATTGGGTGCAACAGATCCCCACTGACATGGGGTACCGTATTCCCAACCCCAACCGCCACCAGTATCCAGGGCACTGGCAGAGCACTCTCCGTTATTATTCGGTTGACCAACAACAATTGTATTTGCAGACGAACTGGAGCTCGATATTACCGTCGAGTCACCCCATCGACACGATTGACCGTTATCCCATCCCCATCCGTCACCATGGTCTAATGCAGACGTCGAGCACTCTATGGGTTCCGAGCTGCCAACAGTAGATTCACCCCACTGGCACGACACACCATTTTCAAAGCCCCACCCATCACCATGATTAGCAGCTAGCGCACTACACTGGGGCGCCGGAGCATGGGCCGCACCCACCTCAACAGCACCAGGCCACATGCATGACTGGCCGTTTTCCCACCCCCACCCATTACCCGAGTCAACCGCAGCTCTGGTACAAACAAAGACTTCAGACCCTGTATTCGCGCTCGTGATGCTACTGCTGATCACCGTTAGATCAGTATCTTGCGGCCCTGCAGCAGGACTGACGATGATATCGGTGTCGGCATCCTTGTGGTCCCCGCCACAAGCACAGACAAATACCAATAAACACAATGGAAGAAGAGCTTTCATGAACGACCCTGATGTTGACCGAGATAAATATCCGACACTGCGATTACAACCGCAGAGGTAAGGGGGGCATTAATATCAACTACTTCTTATGTTTTAGATTTAATTCACAAGTAGTCGGTAATTCAAAAATCGATTTAGGCACTATCTGCGACAAAGAGAATTCAACGGTGCTCTTTTTCGCCTAACTCCAGATTTGCCGCACGGATACTCTTCCCTGAAAACAACGGAACAATGCTAACATTGTAAAATTCTGTGTAGTGAAATCCCATTGCCACGCAGGTGTAATTTTTGTTTTTTGATCGACATCGGTTGTCTTTCTAGCGCATTTATTACTCGCCAGTAATCCCGATACCGTCCCGCTTAACCAATACACCTCGACAACCTCTAACTGTCGCTAACAATCACCACACCCTCTACTGACCCTTTCCACGGCGAAGTTTTGCCTATTAATGTCGCTTAGAATTCAGCCTTGGACGAACAGTTGCACGTACAGTCCTCAATGGGTTTGGCGATGGCGTCGCCATACACTCCAGCGAGTGCTCCCCCGATGCGCCCAAGGGCCTATCGTTTTCATCCTGTACGCCCGGAGATTTAATCCGGGGTAGTCAAAAACAACTCCGGATTCCATAACCGGAGTTAGTCATGTCTCAAAGAACAGAGTTTTTCAATTTCGAGCACGGATCATCGCAGGGACCGGGTTCTGCCTTGCCTTTCGCAAAGTCCGAGTTTGATGAACGCGTAACCAATATACGCAAGCGACTCGAACACCTCGATCTCGATGCAGTTGTTTTTAGCTCGATGCACTGCATTGCGTACTACAGCGGATTTTTGTACTGCGCGTTTGGCAGACCCTACGGCTGCGTGATAACGAAAGACAAAGTCGTCACCATCTCCGCCAATATTGATGCCGGCCAGCCGGCCCGCTGTGGTGCATTTGATAATCTTGTCTATACCGATTGGCAGCGGGATAACTACTGGCGTGCTGTAAGAAGCGTTGCAGGCAATGCAAAACGCATTGGTATCGAAGGAGATCATCTCACGCTTCAGCAACAGCAAAAGTTGACAGAGTTTTTCCCTGGCGCAGAAACCATCGACATAGCAGCTGAAACAATGCAGCAACGCATGCATAAATCTCCTGCAGAAATAGCGCTAATAAAAGAAGGCGCTCGAGTTGCAGATATTGGTGGCTATGCGGTTCGTGACGCAATAAAAGCAGGTACCCGTGAAATAGATATCGCTATGGCGGGCCGCGATGCAATGGAACTCGAGATCGCTAAAAGTTTTCCTGATTCTGAGTACCGCGACACCTGGGTGTGGTTTCAATCAGGCATTAATACTGATGGAGCTCACAACCCGGTGACTGCACGCAAGCTTAAGCACGGCGATATCCTTAGCATGAATACCTTCCCGATGATAAACGGCTACTACACAGCACTTGAGCGCACGCTGTTTGTCGGCGAAGCAGATCCGGAATCACTTAAACTGTGGGAAGCCAATGTCGGTGCACATGAACTTGGTTTATCGATCATTAAGCCAGGTACCAGTTGTGCCGCAATATGTGATGAAATTAACCGCTACTTCGAAGACCTCAATTTATTGCAGTACCGTGCATTCGGCTATGGCCACTCATTTGGTGTGTTAAGTCACTACTACGGTCGTGAAGCAGGTCTGGAGCTAAGAGAAGACATCGATACTGTTCTTGAACCCGGCATGGTGATTTCTATGGAGCCTATGTTAACAGTTCCGGAAACCAAACCCGGCGCAGGTGGTTATCGCGAGCATGATATTCTGGTCATTACCGAAGTTGGTGCAGAAAATATCACAGGCTTTCCCTTTGGGCCTCAACATAATATTGTTGGCTAGTTGCTTTAGAACTTAAAAGCCGACGCTTAAACCGTTCAGCGGACTAGCTGAACGGTTTTGATCAGGTTCTTATTCGTTTATTTATGGCGACTGCGACTTCGAGGCGTGGTACCGAACTTTCCAAACGCCCCATTAGGCAGTGACAACCGCGTTATCTATAATCGTGCACTTGTAAAGCTTATCAACTCACCTGCAACACGAATTTATAATAATAGAGAAGTAAAGTCGCGCTATACGCTGTATCGACCAAAAAACACGAACATGTGTACCAAAAGAAAAACGGCACTCCTTTGCCGAAATGTTTCTGCAGATCCCAAACACCATGGCCAAATATGGCTGCAATTATTAGCAACGGAGACAGTATCAGCCCCAATACAGAAGCAAGTATCAATATAGTTGAGACTATTACTTCGGCTTTAAAAAAGGATCGAAGTGAAACAGCTTCAGTAATATAGGTGAAATTCATCAAAACCGAGAATACGGCTGCAATCACCCAAACATGTGTGGAATCCAACTGCCAGTGTGACAGCAGAAGCAGTATCACATAAACCGTTGCCGCAATAACAAGCAACTTTTGACGACTAGCGAAAAAAGATATTGCTTCACTCAACTAGCTACTCCAGCGGTGCAATTGTATGACGGGGTGCTCAGCAGCTTCTGCCAATGCAAAACCTGTATGTCCAGGTTTCATAATCTCAGTTTGTAAAACTATAGACGCTTCTCTCCGACAACCGAGAATCACCATTTAACGATCTCTGTCCCTGTCACGGCGGAGTCGGTCCAGCGCAGCTAGCTTGGCACCCAGCTCCGTCTCTTCACCGGGAAGCTTCAACATTGCTTCGAACAGCAGCATCAGCGCTTTGCTGGTGAGACCGCGAGGCCTTAATTCAGAAACTACTGCAGCACGGATGGCAGTGCCCTCTGTCACTGCAGATAAAATCGCTACAAACTCCTCAGAACTCAGGCCACTAGTAGGGGTAATGCCAGCATCAGATAATTCATCCAAGAGGGCGTTCCAAGCCACTAGATGCTCAGAATCAAAGTACTGGTAAAGCCCTTTTAGTTGATCCCTTGATGTTTGGTCACTCGCCGAAGAAAGCGCCCAAATGGCCATCTGTGCTCGTAATAGCTCGTTTGCATCGTGGTATGCATCGTCGGCTGCTCCAATACGCTCGATTGAGTCTTTCAAATCCACCTCACTGTCAAGCAGAGCGTCCACCGCACGGTTGGCGTCTTCAATAACAAAACTGCTTTCGTCAGGTGTGAGCGCGAAGGCTATTAGTTCCTGTGTCAAACCAGGCTTGCCGCCAAAATCACGACTGATATCGCCCTTGTCTATGCCAGTGTCGTTGTGGAGCTCATCCAAGGTAAGGCCCTTCATCCACTCGATCTGCGCCTGGACCAATCGCTTAACAGCAGCTTCCAGAACGACTCTTTTCCTGTCTTCCTTGTTAGATTTATCGTTGGGATTTTTTCCAGGCTCAGACGTATCGGCGGATTGGGTTTTTTGAATCAATTGATCAGTTGCCTTTGCGTATGAGTTTCGCTTTATACCCCCAACGACTGTTGGGAGTATCCCATGTTACAAACTTTATCTCTTGAGGTTTGATTTCAGACGCAATTATCTGCGAGAGCTTCAGTGACCCAATACAACAAGCCATCGGCAGATTTCGATCGCGATTGGCAACCTCCATTACGCAAACCATCACAGGCGTTGTACACCCTGTGCAATGACATCGGGGAACAACAATCACCACAATGCCATACCTGTGCCTCTTCGTATATCTGTGGATAAAAACAGTGACCAAGTATTTGAAATGCAACCCCTTGGTAACGGTGACATTAGATGCAGGATGGCGAAGATACTTTCGGCCTCACCGTTCGTTGACAATTCCCCGTGGACAAGTTGTAGCTTGGTCAATGGTAGGTGGCCCAACCTTGTTACGCAAGTGATTGCCATAGGACATGACGTCCAAGAACCAGACTTGTACGCTGAAGCACTCGCATTGCGCCAGATCAGATACGAAACCCGCGGTTACATAGAGACAGGTGCGCGGATGGAGGACAGCTACGACTCTGTCTCGGTTCACCTGGCCACTGTTGATCTTCATCGGGTTGACTCCGGGAAAGCAAACTCCGTTACCGGTTATTTTCGGTTAATAATTGACAACGGTTCGATGCTTCCCGTAGCTGAGCTATCACCAGAGATAAATCCAGATGGGCCGTGCGTTGAGGTTTCGAAGTATGTGGTGCAACCAGAGGCAACAAAGCCCTCACATGCAATCGCACAACTCGAAGCTTGCTTGTATTCAATAGAACAGTTTGGCTGCCCGACTTTTGCCGTGGTGTCAAAAGCGTTCACCCGACTGTTGCAGAAACGGAAGGTGCGTCTGCGAGAGATCGGACCGGCAGTAACGATGGCCCAATATGGGGACGAAGAAAACCAGCCGATCCAAATCTCGAACCAGCGGGTTTGGTCTGATTGGAAAGGGCGGACCATTGGGCTTAACGCAGAACTGGTTGCATAGGTGAATTACATTATGACTGAACTTTCACAGGGTTATCTGAGCTCGAAACCAATTATAAGAAAACAAGACTTATCCAGTTTGGGTTGGCGCAATGCTCAACAACAAGCCGGTATATACCAACAAAAGATTGCAGTGGCCGGAGTGGGCGGCGCCGGTGGCGCCTGCCTTGAGCTTTTGGCCAGGGAGGGTGTGTCCAGTTTTTCAATCGCTGACCCCGATGTATTCGATACAACTAACTTAAACCGGCAGGCTGGCGCGAGCCTGGCTACAGTGGGCAAGTCAAAGGCGGCCGTTATGCAGGAGTTCGTGGAGTCGATCCACGGTGACCGCGCTGATGTATCAGTATTTGAGGAAGGCGTTTCGGTTTCCAACATGGATGCGTTCCTCAGTGGCGCGACCATAGCCATTGACGCAATCGATGTAGGTAATCCTGCAATGAGCCTCGAGTTAGCTCGAGCTGCGCGCCGCAAAAGCCTGCCGGTATTCATGGCTGTTGAGGTTGGTCGCGGTTGCTTCGTGACCTGTTTTGCCCCTGGTGCAGCGACTATGGAGCAATACTTCGGGTTAGAGCCGGACGCTAACGTCCCCACCGATCTGAAAGTATCAACTGCAGAGATTCTGGCACATGTGCCTAGCTACACACCGGTCGGGTTACTAGAGGCATTTACCGCCGGAGAGTTACCGGCTACTCCAGCAACGGCTTCTGGTGTGGCGTTACTTTCATCGTTGTTAACAATCTGTATCGAGCGTTGGGTTTTAGGCGATACCGATTCACCTTCCTATATCTATCCCAACTTCTTAGTGATGGACGCAATAGACGGTCTGATCGAAGTAGCTGACCAGAAGGCCCACCTGGCAGACTGCCTCACCCAACTCGGATCAAGGCAGCTTGGCGGTATGGCAACCACAGGCCAGTTTGATATAGCCGACTAAAAACAGAGCTAGTAGAACGAGTGTCAGAGGGCTTACTAAAAATGTAATCAGAAGTAATTCATTGCTATTGACCTGAAATAACAGTTGTCACACACCTTGAGTGACAAAGGTGAACACTTTTTAAACTCTTGTTCACTACAGATCAAACTATGCATTTTATACAGTGAAATATAGCTATTGAGATAAGCCACAACAATATGAAAGATCACAGGGATACAGAGTTTGAGCTACAAGAGACACAGTTAAAGTTAAAACGAATGTCTGAATTCCTGACGACTCTCGGCCATGAGGTGCGAACACCTTTAACAGCCTTACTAGCAACTTGTGAAGTGCTACAAAACGGACTTGCTGGACCTGTAACCGACGATCAGATTAATGGAATTAATGTCATTCAGAATAGTGGCCATCACCTACTTGAATTGATGGAAGATGTATTTGACCTCGCTAAGATAGAGTCAGGATCCATCGATCTTGAGATTTCTGAAGTCTCAATCAATCTGCTCTGTGAATCCAGTCTGCAATTAGTTAAGCAGCAGGCAAAGCAGAAAAACATCCGACTTACCTCAAGCATTCCTGCCAACCTAATATCACTGCACGCTGATGAGAAGCGCCTGCGGCAGATGTTGGTGAATTTACTTGATAACGCGGTGAGGTTTACTCCAGAATTTGGCGAGGTGAACATAGTGGTAGATATTACCAAAACCTCGACCAAACAGTTTGGCAATGAGGAGCCAAAAGTGCGGTTTAATGTTACTGACACAGGAATCGGTATTGATGAATCGGAGCACGAGTCCGTGTTCCAACCATTCGTGCAAATTAGTACCCAACAATTAGAAAATTCAGAGAGATTTGGGTACGGTGGAGCCGGAGTAGGACTAGCATTGGTAAGGCAGTTTGCGATACTGCACGGTGGAACTGTCGGTGTTATGAGCAAGGTTGGTAAAGGAAGTTGCTTTTACATTGACCTGCCACACAGAGCTTCAAATAACGCTTCAGGGCAATTGCCTAAAGCAAGAGGAACTGGTCAACGTCAGAGTTCTAAAGATAACAAAACAATTGTCTGATAGTGAGTGGGTTGTGCGGCAAGTTCGGTAACAAACTTTTCACAGCCACGGTCGTCAGTAGATCCGACTGAGCCTGAAAATCCCGATAATCTTGTCAGTAATGGTGGTTTTTCAAGTGATTTGATTGCTTGGACATCATGTGGTGGCCAGACTGCTTTTAGTGGAGGCACAGCGGTCCTTAGTTGGGAGGGCTGTTTGTTTCAGGAGTTCAGCATTACAGAACAAGCAACGTATACATTAACTTGTGATGCAGCAGCAACTATTGGCTTTGCCAGTGTGCAACTCACCATCTCTGATGCAAGCTTTGCGTCAATTGCAGCCGATCTCGTACCAGTTACCACTTCTGCAATCGCTCCGGTTGTGGCGACTGTGACTACAACCGGATCCAGTGCACAAGGTGTCGTCACTCTGTATGCTGCAGATCAAGCCAGTTTTGACAGCTGTGTTGTGCTCGAGGATCTCAGTACAACAGTGCCGACAGCGGCAGCGCCTGCTGCCAATGACCTACTTACCAATCCGTCGTTTGATAATAAACTGGATGGCTGGTTTGGCTGTGGTGGCGAGCAAACTCTATCAACTGAAGGAGTTGATGGCGGTCAGGCAGAGTATCTAACTAAAGGTGGTTGTTTATTTCAAGAGTTGGATATGACACCGGGTCTTGAATACAGCCTTTCATGTGTTGGCAAAGCCACCACGGGTTTTACCAGCGTGTCATTTATCGAATACGACAGCACCTTTACCGAGCTGAACTCTCAGGAGCAGGAAGTTCTCGGCAACGTTTATCAACTCCTTTTCTATTGATATAACCAATTTCATCTCAATACTCACCCTACACGCTCACCCACTACAACAAAGCCTCAGCCTGCTTAATATAAACAACCAACGTACAACCATTCTCTGTATAAGAATTGTGCTCTGTACCTTCTTTCATCCAAACAAGGTCTCCGGCCACATAGCGAGTACCATCGTTGTCCGTTAGATCACCATCCAGCACAAACCATTCTTCGTCGCCTGTATGGCGATGAGTGTCCGTAGTGGTGCCGGGTGCCATGCGGAACAAATGGAAGCCGACACCGTCAGGGTTTGATGTATTTAGCTGCACCAGACTTTGACCTGAGTCACCACCTCCATCCAACTCCCAGACCTTGAACTTTGCGTCCTTTATATTTACCACTTTTCTGTGGCCTTCAGCGACAGGTTTCATTAGATTCCTCCGATAGAATTCATCTGGTGTAGTGTGTTACGTGTTGTAGGTATTCTCAACTTCCTGCACTACCTTTTTGAAAGATTCTTCATAGCGCCTGTTGAATTCATCCCATGTACACAATTCTCTCGGATCAATCAGACGATCAGTAAACAAGACGCCATTCAAATGATCAGCTTCATGTTGAAAGGTTCCAGCAGTGATACCTTTAACTTCAAATTCTACCGGCTCCGCATCACGGTTATAGCCAGATACTTTAATTACCGGACAACGATGAACAACACCTCGTAGATTTGGAATTGAAAGACAACCTTCGAAATTCTCAAATCTGTCTTCAGTTAGATAGGTGATCTCGGGGTTGATCATCACAGTCAATGGATATTCCGGCTTATACGGATAACGCGGATTATTCATCACTTCTACTACAAAAATCCGCCAGGTATTATCCACCTGATTGGCGGCGATACCGGCACCATTGGCAGTACGCTTTGTTGCAATTAGCGAATCAATAAATTCCTGTACCGAAGCAGACCTGATTTCATCTATCGGCACCTCAGTTGCGATCTCGCGCAAAGTCGGGTGGCCGATATCTATAATTTCAAGTGTTTCCATTGTTTTACTCGTAGAGGTATTTATCATCGAAAGAGTCAGAGAGGTACTCGACCATCTCCCATTCAAAACCTGCCTGATCATAAAAGTAAAGACGCTTGCGATGCGTCTCGACTATCATTGGACCATTGGGCTTAAAACCTTTATCCAACAACTTCTTTTCTATCTTAGCTGCATCTTCAACAATCAGCCCGATATGATTCACCCCATGATTCCGGTAGGTCTCAAGTGGCGCCATAGACTCAAAACCTGGATGCGGTTCCTGTAAGGCAATATATGATTCTTCATTGCCAATATGTACCCAGCGGTAACCGCGATCGGACACTTCATCCTTGCGAACTTCATAATCAGCCGCAATGACCTTAATAAACGATATTGATGCATCAATATCCGGTACTGTGACATTAAAATGTTCCAGTCGGGTTGTCATGGATTCTGCTCCTTGCTGGAAGCCCCGGTAACAGAGGTAAAGCTGGGTAATAGCTCTGCAACGTTTTGCAATATGAGTGCGGGCATCTCTGCACTGAGCTCTTCACGGCCGCCAAATCCCCATAACACACCAACGGTTCGCAAGCCGTTATTGCGTCCGGCACTCAAATCAACGCCACGATCACCGATCATCACCGCATCTTTATCTATCATTTGGTTTTTCAACAGGTCAGCCAACTGAGACTGTTTGGCAATACCAATGTCGCCACCGCTGACAAACTCGAAGTAGTGTTTTAATTTGAAGTACTGCAGAACCTTGCGCGCTGACTTTTCAGGTTTGGATGTACAGACACCCAAACGAAAACCTGACTTGTGCAGCGTATCTACAGTGTCTGCAATACCGTCATAGAGCGTGTTTTCAGAGAATCCGTCGACCACAAAACGTTCACGATAGGCGGCCACCAGTTCATTCATTTGCGAGTCGGTGATATCGGGAATAAATTTGCCGAACATCAGATCAAGCGGCGGTCCGATCTGCGCACTGATTATTTCCGCTGGCTGTAATGGATAGCCGCACTTCTCAAGCGCGTAGTTCACGCAATTAACGATACCACTGCTCGGATCACTAATTGTGCCGTCGAGATCAAATACCAGCGTCGATACATTCATGGGTTAATTCTAACCCGATTTTCCATCTGGTCGTTGTACTATTAAACCGCCTTCTAAATTCGCACATCAGCCAGTAATAAGGAATAGTGTATGACTATCGAATTGTTTCGCGAAGACAGCTATCTCAAAACATGCGAAGCCGTGATCACTGCAATACACGAATCAGGATACAGCTGCGATCAGACTGTCTTCTATGCAACCGGTGGTGGTCAGCCTGGAGATACGGGTAATATCAAAACTGCAGCAGGTGACGTACTCAGGATCAGTGACACCTTTAAAGATCGTGAAACAAAGGCACACGTCCACCACGTGGCCGGGGAAGATGTTGGCAAACTTGCAGTCGGCGACAAAGTCACCCTGGAACTCAACTGGGACAGACGCTATAAACTCATGCGAATGCATAGCTGCCTGCATATGCTGTGTGCCAGCGTACCGGCTCCAGTCACAGGTGGCTCAATTCAGGAAGACAGAGGCAGACTGGATTTTGATCTGCCGGACACTATCGACAAGGATGCCACAACGGATAAACTCAATGAGCTCATCAGCGGTAACCACCCGATGAGTACGCGCTGGATCACCGATGCAGAGCTCGATGCCAATCCGGAGCTGGTGAGAACTCTTTCGGCTCCTCCACCGCGCGGAACTGGTAAAGTCCGGCTGGTCGAATTTAAAGACGTCGACTTGCAACCCTGTGGTGGCACACATGTCGCCTCCACTTCCGAGATCGGCACGGTTCGAATACAAAAGGTTGAGAAGAAAGGTAAGATGAATCGCCGTATAATTGTTGTTTTTGAAGAATAAAGCCCGATAGCATATGACGCTCAGCCTCTACGATACCTATGCCCGCGAACAACGCGACTTTGTGCCAATAAAAGATGACGGCAGTGTTGGCCTCTATTGCTGCGGTCCGACGGTGTACAACTATGCGCATATCGGCAACCTTCGCACCTACGTCTTTGAAGATGTGCTGCGTCGTGTACTGGAACTAAACAACTACAAAGTCGATCACGTCGTCAATATCACCGATGTTGGACATCTAGTGTCCGATGCGGATGATGGCGAGGATAAAATGGAAAAAGGTGCAGCTCGCACCGGCAAGACGGCATGGGAAATCGCAGACATCTATACAGAGGCGTTTTTTGAAGATCTGCAGCACCTCAATATCAAGACCCCGACTGTCATATGCAAAGCAACTGATCACATAGAGGAACAAATTACAGCCATCCAACAGATAGAAGCCAAAGAGATGACTTATATCACCAGCGACGGTGTCTACTTTGATACCAGTCGTGATCCTGACTACGGCTATCTCGCACGGCTGAATATAGAAGGCCTGCAGGAAGGTGCCAGAGTCGAGAAAGGTGAAAAACGCAACCCGACTGACTTTGCACTCTGGAAATTCAGTCCGCCCGATGAAAAGCGTCAGATGGAATGGGAAAGCCCCTGGGGCAAAGGATTCCCTGGCTGGCATATCGAGTGCTCTGCCATGGCGACCAAATATCTCGGACCACTATTTGATATTCACTGCGGTGGTAAAGATCACATTCCAATCCATCACAGCAACGAAATAGCACAATCAATGGCATGCTACGGCACGCGCTTATCTAACTACTGGATGCACGGCTACTTTCTACAAACCGATAAAGCCAAGATGTCTAAGTCCAGTGGCGACTTTCTGCGTATGCAGACATTAATAGATAAAGGACAAGACCCGATCGCCTATAGATTTTTGTGCCTGCTGGCGCACTATAGAAGTGATATAAACTTCAGCTGGGATACACTTGAATCTGCCAGTACTGCACTAAACAGAATGCGCAACACCTACTTTCAACTACCAGACGGTGGCAAAGTAGATGATACTTATAAGACTCGGTTTATATCATTCGTTAACGACGATCTAAACACGTCCAGAGCTATTGCACTGATCCAGGACTTACTAAAATCCAACGACGTTGCAGATGCCGATAAGAAAGCCACGCTCTCCTGGTTTGATGAAACCCTTGGCTTACAACTCGCAGATTGGGCACCAGCGGCAAAAGCTGAAGTCCCTGAAGAAATTACGCAGCTTGTAGAAGCACGCCAAAAAGCCCGTTCAGATAAAGACTGGGCTGCTGCAGATAAAGCACGTGATGATCTGGCAGCACTTGGCTATGAAGTGGTAGATACACCTGACGGACCAGAGGTAAAGACGATATAACGGGCTATCTCACTTCTTAGTTCAATGGATCACAGGGTAACTAGGCAAGACTTTTAAATGCACTCACTCCAGGTGCAAGCCTGCAATAGTGTTTACCCAATCCCTTGCGACTCAACTCATGTTTACCGAGCAATACCCATTGCACATAGGTGTTGCTGTTAGGACCAGGCCAATAGCGGTACTTGCTGCACCAGGGATAGTTTTCTGGTGACTTTCTTATCCGGTCGGTCAGGTATGCCGCAGCCTCACCGGACCACTCCTGTAACTTATGAGCCGGACCATTTCTGACACCCTGCTCCGGTGGCATTAAATCTCGGTGCAGATGATCCCAGCTTTCACCGATCTCGTTAGTAATGACGTTGGCGAATTGCCAGACCTCCCAACGAGTCTGCTGGCCAGCATCGTTAATAACAAACCAGTGGTGCTCAGCAATAAATCCAAGATTGGGGATATCAGTCGTCCAGAGACTGACAGTATTTATATCAACAGACTCGACCATGATCAGTATTACGTCCGACTGCTGTAGCCTTAAGTTTAAGAACCTCGATGCAAATGCTGCCAGACACGGTGCGGCGTATAAGGCATCTGCATAGGACTAACCCCGGCTTCTCGCAGAATATCCGCCATGGCATTACTTAGCGCTGGCAACGATCCGGAACACCCTGACTCACCAACCCCTTTTGATCCGAGCTCATTCAATTTAGTCGGCACTGCGTGAGTTTCAGTAGTCATGTTTTCGACCAATCCTGCTCGCGGCATTGCATAATCCATAAAGCTGCCGGAAATCAACTGTGCGTTGTTGTCATAAATCACGGCTTCTGTGAAAGCCTGCCCTGCGCCTTGAACAACACCACCATGCACCTGACCCCGAACCAAATCCGGATTGATCACATTACCCAGATCATCCACCGCAGTGTATTGCACTATTCTGACCACACCGGTTTCAGGGTCAAGCTCGCACTCGGCAATATGACAGCCGTTAGGATAGTTAGCACCCGTCGTGGTTTCAGCAGAAGTGTTAAAAGGATGATCATCGTCAGATCGGGTCACCATTGACTCTGCTTTGTTAGCATACCTTTGCGCAAGCTCTGTCAAATTGAGCCCGGGTGCACCGCTTCGCGGCACAAAGCAACCACGCTCAAACACTAAATCATCAACATCTACAGCAAGCTCTTGCGCCGCATAGGGGGTGGCTTTATCAACTACTGCTGTCACCAGGTTCTTAAAAGCGGACCCGGCACCGTATAGAGATCTTGAACCGCCTGTACCATTGCCAACCAGTAAATGGTCTGCATCACCTGCCCGATAAGTAATATGCGCAGTGTCTATACCCAGTCCGTCACCAACAATCTGTGCAAATGTCGTTTCGTGCCCCTGGCCTGAAGGACCAGTCATCGCATAGAGCGTAAGTGATCCATCACTGTGAAACTTACACGAGACTTCATCCTTCGGTGCACTACCGGCACCGGATTTTTCTATGTAGTAGCCGATTCCGATACCGCGCAACTTACCCAGGTGTTTTGAAGTGTCACGACGCGAATGAAAATTCTGATAATCCGATATCGAAAGCGCTTTATTCATCACCGCAGAAAAATCGCCACAGTCATATTCAGATCCGTTGGCAGTGGTATAGGGAAAGGCCTCTTTGGGTATGAAGTTTTTCCGTCGAAACTCTACCGGGTCAAGACCATGTTCCGCCGCTGTCTGATCAATCAATCGTTCTATTGCAAAGGCAATATCCGGCCGACCCGCGCCACGATAAGCAGTCGTAGGCAGCGTGTTCGTGTAGACAAGCCGGGACTGCATATACAGGGCTGGAATCTGGTAGGCACCACCCATGGTAACGGATAAATTATTCGTGCCGACAAAACCACCGAAATAACAATTATAGGCACCAAGATCGACTTCATCTTCAAACTTGAGTGCAACTATTCTGTCTTCCTGATCCAAGGCTACCGATCCCTTTAAGGTCAGCGCACGCCCATGCCACTCGCCGATGAAAAGTTCTGACCGGCTGGCAACCCACTTGACGGGTCGGCCCAGTTTCATAGATGCAAGTACCAGCAGGCCGTGTTCAACTCCTGGTCCGCCGCGCAAACCAAATGAACCACCAACATCCTGGGTAATCACTTCAATGTTTGCCGCATCTATACCGGTAACCGCAGCAAGCGAGCCGCGCATACCCAACAAACCCTGGGTAGGTGTGTACACTTTTATCTTACCGCTGGCAGCATCGTAGTCTGCCAGTACAGAGCGCAGTTCGAGTGGCGCACCAGCCAGGCGCTGACTGGTGACACTATAGCTGGTCGTTCTGTCTGCAGTAGCAAAAGCATCTGCCACCGCGTTTTTATTACCGGATTCGAATTCAAGCGCGATGTTATCAACCGCATTGCCATGCAATGCGGTTGTGTCTTTGGCCAGTGCATTTTCAACACTGTGCACCGGTACAAGATCACGATATTCCACTGCAACTAACTCTGACGCATCCTGTGCAATCGCTTCTGTGGCCGCAATCACTACGGCAATCGCCTGCCCAACAAATCGAACTCTGTCCGTTGCAAGCAGCGGCAGCGGATTTTTACTGATCAGTTGATCATCGATGCCCTTGATATCGGGGCCAGATGGAATCGATGAGAAGCCAGCTGAAATGACCTCAGCAGAGGTGTATACCGCTACCACTCCTGTAGCGGCCGCGGCAGCATCGGAATTGATTGATAAAATTTCAGCATGAGCACGATCAGAACGAACAAGTACCGCATGCAACTGACCTGCAAGGTTCCAGTCTGCTGTGAATTTACCGGTACCGGTAAGTAACCGCTGGTCTTCATGGCGCATCAGATTCATGGTTGCATATTCCCGCAAGATTCCCTGTTAGGTCGGTCAGCCCAGATCGGTTGATCTGCGCTGACTTCAGGATTTGTCAGATTCCGCCATAGCCGAAGCTGCTGCGCGAACAGATGACTCAATATTCAGGTAGCCGGTACATCGACAGAGATTGCCAGAAAGGCCAGCCCGAATTTCCTCGGTGGTCGGCTGCGGATTTTGCTCAAGTAACTCTATGGTGGCGATCACCATACCTGGCGTGCAGTAGCCACATTGCAGCCCGTGACAGTCAGAAAAGGCCTTTTGTACGGGGTGCAGATTATCGCCGTCAGCAACCCCTTCAATGGTAATTAATTCGGCATCCTGTGCCTGAACCGCAAGCAGGCTGCATGATTTAACAGCATCACCATTCAGGCGAATAGTGCAACAGCCACATTGGCTGGTGTCGCAGCCGACGTGCGTACCAGTCAAATGCAAATGGTCTCGCAGTGCATCCACAAGGAGCGTGCGGTCTTCAACTTCGATATCCACAGGATTGCCATTGACGCTAAAAGACACACGGCCCATTTGGATCTCTCTCCAGCTCTACAGCCGCCAGTCTACACCAACCAACGCACGCGCAGACAGTGGCACGCGCAGACAGTGAGAAGACCAATCCAGATTGCTGTCCGGGTGCTGATTGACTACACCTGCCAGTATCCTCGGCCAGCCGCCCAATCTTCCGGTCACCGGCCACCAGGCAATGAGCATAAAAAAATACCCATCCGGTGTTCGGTCCGGATACAATCTCATCTATACTATGTGTATCCGGTGGCTTACAACTCTGCCTTTCCGGCTTCGAAAACGGCTGTACGAACCATAGGTTCAACTCACATCTACTCTTTACCGGAGCGTCCTAATGTCCAAACTGGCCATCACTACGATCTCAATCGCACTACTCACAGCTTCAGGTCTCACAGCCTCCAATCTGGCACTGGCTGCTGGCCACGAAGACCCTCAGGCTGTGATAGAAAAACTACAACAAGAAAAATCGGTTTTACTGAAACGCCTGAATAATGCAGTTGCCTTCAGTAAAAATCGCGCCAAAAAAATTGACGAGCTACAAGCCAGGGCTGACGCCGAGCAGGCAAGACGATCAGCGCTGAGCACCAGACTGAACAATATCAATGCGTTTGCCAAAACCAGCATGGATGAAGCGGACGGACTGAAAGCACAGCTCGAGTCAGAACAAAACAAAAGAAAGATACTCAGTAAGAGACTCCGTAATGCTATCGCTGTCTCTAAAGGGCGGGGAGCAATGCTTGCTTCAGAGAAAAACAAAAGCGAAGCAATGAGCACCGGAATCAGCAGCGCTCTTGCTGTTTCAAAAAAACGCAGTGCACGGCTTGCTGAAGCTCAGGCTCTGGCAGAGTCAGAACAGGCCAAGAATAAGATACTCAGCAAAAGACTCCGCAACGCTATTGCTGTTTCTAAAGAACGAAGAGCAATGCTCGAGTTAGCACAAAACAAAAATGATTCAATGAGCACCGGAATCAAAAGCGCTCTCGCTGTTTCAAAGAAGCGCAGTGCGCAGCTTGCAGCGGCAAAAGCGATGGCCGACTCGGAACGAAATAAAAGCAAAGACTTGAGCAAACGACTTCGCAACGCAATTGAGTTCTCTAAAATCCGAGGAGCAAAGCTTGCGTTAGCGGAAAAAACTAACAAACAATTAAGCAAAAGACTACGTAACGCTATCGCCTTCTCCAAGAGTCGCGCAAAGAAGTCAATGGAACACGGAGCTTCACAAGGCGACTGGGCTGCCACTACGAGTGGCTCACTTAATGAAGCTTTTGGCGGCATACAAGGCACAACGGTTAATACAAATACCGACGGCAGTGTTGTCATCCAGGTAGGCAACAACGGGCTGTTCAACACTGGCAGTACGATTATCAGCGACAATGGCAGCCAACTCCTGTCAACAATCGCACAAGGACTCTCAGAGGTTGATGGCTATATCACTATCATTGGACACACTGACAACATCCCGGTAGGCCAAAGCAATCGATTCAGCAATAATCAAGAACTGTCATTTGCGCGAGCGGTATCCACTTTGAATACTCTTAGCAGCCAGGGCATTAACACCGGAAGGTTGTCTGCAGCAGGTTATGGTGATGATCGACCTGTCGCAGACAACAGTACGCCAGAAGGCAGACAGCAAAACCGTCGTGTCGAGATTGTTGTTCGACAATAGTCACCTGGAACACACCACCTGGCTTGTGAATTTCCGGGTTAAAAAATGTACTCTGGCCCCGCACTTTGCGGGGCTTTTTTTTAACAGGCGTGTACCGTATAACCTAAGTTGTCATAGTACGGTTGCAGGCTCTGGTGTGCACCGAATAGCGCAGGCTCGTCACCAGTGACCAACCATACTGGCATATCTTTAACAAAATCACTAAACCTTCCCTTGTAATGCAACCAGGGAAGAAAATCCGAATTGTTAAAGTATTCACCCAGATGCGGCACGATGCCACCCGCTATATAAATACCACCAGACGAGCCGAGTGTTACTGCAAGATCTCCCGCCACTATTCCAAGGTTCTTGCAGAACAACCGTAAAACCTCACCACAGATATCGCAACTACCATCCATAGCCGCTGCAGTGATCTCACTCGCCTCGGAAAACTTTGGTTTTATTCCCTGAAGCTCGCATATTGCGTTGTAGACGCGCACTGTTCCAGGACCTGACAAGTATCTTTCAGCGGAAACATGGCCCAGGTCTTCAGCAATCACTTTAAATATGGCGAGCTCACGCTCTGTTTGAGCCACCATAGTGACGTGACCACCCTGCCCTTGCAGTGGTATCCAGTGAGTGCCGGCGCTAATTAAACCCGATACTCCTAATCCGGTACCTGCACCCAACACCGCCTTGGGTGCTTCAGGGTTAGCGGTACCCTCGTGTAGCAACTGTAGATTCCGGTCCGGTAAACTCACTATTCCCAATGCTGCTGCAGTAAAGTCGTTAACGACTCTGGCTTGTTGCAAACCGAATCGTGCCACCAGATCAGAAACCGAGAATGACACGTTATTATTAGTTAGCTCCATGAAGTCCGCGTACTCAGCGGTACTGGCCACAGATAACGCTATCTTACATATGGTCTTTGCATCACCACCTGCAATCGAGCAGTAGGCTGCAATGGTATCTGCAAGATCCGGATACTCCGCAACCGGTAGAGTACGTAAACTGGATTCGATATATTGACCATCAGAAAATAACGCAAAGCGCGCATTCGTACCACCGATGTCACCTGCTAGTACTGTTTCCAAGAGTAGCGCCGCCTAATCCTTAAGGTGTGAGTACAAGTTCACCCGCACCGGTTTCGTCAGCGTATAACTACCGTGGCTGTTCTCGCAGGCGTGAAAACGTTCTTCTACTGCTGGCTGACGTATGTCGCCGGTATAATTGTTATACAACATACTTTCAAAATGCTTTGCATAGTCATCAAACGAATCAAAAGTGACATCAACATCAAAATAGATCTCACGCATCGAGCCAAACATGGGGTCGGCAAATCGTACCATTGCATGGTAAGCGGCAAGCCTGACCTCGGTTTCATCGTGAAATAACTCCATCACATGCTGAAAAGTACCGTTGGCAATCGGCTCAACAATACAAAGAAAACCATGATTGTTTAAAACTCTGGCTGCTTCGTTAAAAATTTTCTCGTAGTCAGGGGCATACATATGATGCAGAGAATTTTGAAACACCAATCCGTCAACTGAGTTAGGCTCAACAGGTATTGATGCAGCTCCCGCCTGAGTAAATCCGACATTATTTACTACCGGTGCTTTGGCGTTTTGCTCTGCCAGCACCGGATGATGCTCAACCCCCAACACCCGGGCACCGCGACTTGCCAGGTGGCGGCAAAACTCACCATCACCACAACCCACATCGATAATAAATTTTCCGGCCACATTCAATAACGAGTCAAGGACTTCGCGGTCGGTTTGCGTACCCCAGTCTTCAGCCACCAGATTCTCCGCAGCGCTGCAATCAAACGACCCATTATAGCGACTTCGACGCGCAAGCAACGGTCAATTGTTGCTGCAACCATACACCCGCTGCTTGCTGATAACTGTGTAAGCCCCTACGATGCACCTTTTACAGACAACGATTCAGACCGGAGAAACCCGATGTCAGCAATTGCTCACAAAGAACTGGCTCAACAGCTGGCGAATGCCCGTAGTACGCAACAGCAAATTGACCCGACACCTTTCGATGCGATCCCATCCCTGGAAGAAGCCTATAAACTGCAATCCATGGCAACAGAAGCCTATCCTTCAAAGCAGATAGGCTGGAAAGTGGGTGCGACAAACGAAGGTGCGCAAAAACTGTTCGGTTGTGACGCCCCGTTTTACGGTCCGATGTTTGAGCAGGAACTCATGCAACCCTCAGCGAAACTTACACTGACTGACGGTGTGCTGGGTGGTGAGGCAGAGTTTGCTTTTGTCTGCGGCACCGATTTCCCGACTGACAAAACTCTCAGTGTCGAAGATCTTCCGGCACTGATCAAAAGCTGCCACATTGCGGTAGAGATTGTCGGCCGTCGTACCATCGGCAAGGGCCTGCCGAGCCTCAATTGTGCTGTCGCCGACTTCGGTGCTCACGTGGCGTTTATTCCAGGTGACGCAATCAGCAACTGGGAGTCGATGGATCTGGCAACAGTCGAGGTCACGGCAAATACAAACGGCGAAGAAACCAATAGCGGCACGGGTGCCGCCGTGCTTGGCCATCCACTCAATTCACTGCTTTGGATGCACAATGAACTGGTAAAAATCGGCGGCGGACTTAAAGCCTCTGATTGGGTATCGACGGGCACCTGTCTCGGTGTAATCGCAGCGGTTGCTGGCTCAGTCGATATTGAGTTTAAAGGCTGTAGCAGCATTAGCTATAAGCTCAGTTAGTAAATTTCAGGTAGTTTTGGTACCCGCAAGTAAACACCACCCCCGAACATTCAGATCATCGGAAACCGTTATGTCAAAGCTTCTCAGCCCACTTACGATCAGAGGTATAACCCTGCCCAACAGAGTCGTTGTTTCTCCACTGTGTATGTATTCAGCGGTCGACGGGATGGCTCAGCCCTGGCACTTCGCACATCTAAGCACCTTTGCCAGAGGCAAAGCTGGTTTGGTTTTCGCTGAAGCCACTGCTGTTGAAGCAATCGGTCGTATAACCCCACAGTGCCTGGGTATCTGGTCTGATGAACAAGCCGATGCTTTGAAACCCATAACCCAATTCATCGCAGACATGGGTTGTATTGCCGGAATTCAGCTAGCCCACGCAGGTCGCAAGGCTTCAACCTCCTCTCCGTTTGCAGGAGGAGGCAAGCCACTCGACTCTGATGATCCACAAGCATGGCAAGTCGTCGGCCCGAGTGCAGTTCCCGTCGCAGACAACTTTCAAATCCCGCGCGAGTTGAGCAAAGAAGATTTAACTGCACTGACGCAAGCATTTGTAGACGCGGCTAAACGCTCTCTGGATGCAGGTTTTGAAGTCATTGAAGTCCACGGCGCACACGGCTATCTCTTGCATTCATTTCTCTCACCACTGGCCAACTTCAGAACCGATGAGTACGGTGGCAGTTTAGAAAATCGTATGAGGTTCCCGTTACAGGTTACACGCGCGATACGTGACGCAATCGGTGATTCAACACCGTTGTTTTTTAGAATATCCGCCATCGACGGACCCACTGAAGGATGGTCACTGGATGATTCCGTGGCATTGAGTCATGAACTGGCTAAATGTGGCGTGGATGTTGTCGACTGCTCTTCCGGTGGTATTGGTGGTGCACCACGTTTTCGAATAGATGACGCTGGCAAACCGTTAACAAAGTCTTCAGCCAGAACACCGGGCTTTCAGGTACCGTTTGCCGAACGCATTCAAAATGAAACGCCACTAAAATCAATGGCGGTTGGTGTCATTATCGAGCCGCAACAAGCGGAAGACATCTTGGCCTCGGGTAAAGCGGAACTCGTCGCCCTCGGTCGCGAAATCATGTACGACCCTTTTTGGCCTCTGCGTGCAGGTCTTGAGTTAGGCGACGACCCGGATTATGAAATGTGGCCCCCTCAATATAAGTGGGCGGTTGACCGGCGTGCGCAGATTGCTTTGCAAAATAAAAGCTAGCGGGCTTTCACTACCCAATATCCCCATTCCGGATCAGTATTCCAGGTCACTCTTTCGGCTTAACACTCACGGCGATCAAAGCCTCTCGGGCTGAGGTCGCCATGCGCTTACACTTATCATCAATTTTCAACCATGGCAGTCGATTTGACTCATGAGCGTGAAACTGTGGTGTCAGCTCATCCGCCTGATCCAGCACCCCCAGAGCAATGTAAACCATACCCGGTAGATAGTCGTAGCGGCCGGTTAGTGGCGAGCCACAGGCTTGACAAAATGTTCGCGTCACACCGTGGTTGACGGTAACCGACCTGCCTTCATTAGGCTCAAATGACACGGTGGCATTTTCAAAGGCCGCAAACGCTGCTAGCGGAGCACCGGTGACACGCCTGCAATCGTCACAATGACAATACGTTACTGCCTTGGGCTCTTCTTTGGCGAACACTTTAGTCGCACCACAATAACAACGGCCAGTAAATTTACTCACGATAGCTACCTATTCGACCTTGATTTAACTTTGCGAAGCATAGCGATGAACCGCTTAGGCTGTAAACGCACCACGGTCACTTCGCACCAAATCAGACCAACACCGGTCACGAAATCAGGTCCGGCACACGCTCTCTTACAACACCAATCATCTGCCTCGAAAGGTCAGTTATAAAATATTTAGAATTCTGTGAGTAACTACTAACACATGTGAGGTTTTGGTGTTTTTCATATACAAAAAATCCAGTTAAAGACGCGCTATCTCCATACCTGGCTGGCGAACCGCATCGACACAGAGCCATCATGTAAAGCTTTTGACCCAGCTATTCTCGATATCAGTCAAAGCCTCTCTCAGATTCCCACTTTGATTGCATCTCGATCGAAAGAAAGTAAAAGACCCGCCAAATCCACCAATATCTCATCACCAAAATTGCACAATTATATAGAGAGATTCAACTTTATAACCTTTATATAACAACTCATTTTTTTACTGAACGACTGATTAATATCCAAGTCAGTTTGTATAGATTGCAAAAAAAACGCACAGCGTTAAATGCAACGAAAATAAAATCGATACATGCATATTTAGATGATTATTCATGTAGAGACCACTTACATAATCATCTAACAAACTAAATTCAATACTACAGAGAGAAACCACCATGCACATTCCATTCAAAAAGAAATCACTAATACGCGCACTTACAGTACCTGCACTACTTGGCTTGGCAGCATGCGACAGTGCTACTGTAACTGATATTACCAACAGCCTTAACAATGGAGAAGAAGTCGACGTAAACATCTCCACCAATGACGATGGCAATATTGTAGTCAGTACTCAACCAGGCGATGGTGATGCGACTACCGACGCCGCTGGCGGTGTGTTTGCAATGACCAATATCCTTGATAACAACACTATCGTCGCCTACAGCCGAGGCTCCGACGGTACACTTTCACTAGTGGGTGAATATGAAACCGGTGGTAACGGTGGTGACTTCGATGGCGCTGAAGGCCTCGACCCACTCATCTCGGCTTACTCACTAATCAACACACCTGACAACAACTACTTACTTGCAGTTAACGCCGGCAGCAACAACATATCAGTCATGCAGATAAACGCTGATATGTCTCTTGAGGTTGTCGACATTGAATCATCTGCTGGCGTCGGTCCAAACAGCCTGACTTACAACGATGGGCTTGTTTATGTATCCAACATTGATGCAGACGGTGAGTTTGCAGGTGAGCCTGACCAGGAAGGTTCAATTTACGGATATACCTTTAGCAACGGAGATTTGACGCCAATCGCAGGCTCAAGAAGAGATCTGCCCAATCGTCCCGCAGCTGTCCGCTTCACTCCTGATGGCAGCTCACTGTTAGTTACAAGTATTAATGCCGGCTCCAGCGCTCTGGCAAGTAATAACGATGACTCCATACTGTCATTCAATATTGGTGATGATGGCGTGGCCACATCTGACTATCCAGTTAGCGGTGCTACTTCAACTCCACGCGGTAATCCAGAGGGTCGCAACCTGCCTTCAGCGATCGGGTTTGAAGTCGTAGAACGCTCTAACGGCACGTTTGCCGTAGTTACCGAAGCGCGTGAATTTCGTTCAGAAGGTGAGCCACCAATCTTCCCTGGGCTTCAAACAGGTTCTGTATCTGTATACCGGGTGGGTAATGACGGTTCTCTAGTTGGATCACAGCTGGATCTGCTGGCAGGCCAATCCCCAACTGTCGGACAGCGCACAGCATGCTGGATTGTCTTCTCTCCAGACGGTGAGTTCTTCTGGGTTTCCAATGCGCTGGATGCTTCTATCTCAACGTATCGATTTACTGACGCAAGCGGCAACATAGAACTAGTTGAAGAACTGGCAGCTATCGGTAATCAGCCCACCAGCCCCGATCCGGCTACTGCTTTTGCTACAACTGACGGCTGGATTGATCTGGATATCAGTGACGATGGTGAATACATCTATCAACTGTTTGGGTTGTCCGGTGCAGTTGGTGTGTATCGCGTAGGCCTCGGTGGTTCGCTTGAACTGGTTGAAATTGTCTCCGGTGATCTGCCTGAAGAAAACACGCAAGGCATTATCGCTTTCTAATAACGCTGAACCCAACTTAAAGAGCAAACAAAATGAAAAACTTACACTCTCAACTAAAAGGCCATACATTGTTGCGAAATTTCGCAAGTGCCTCACTGCTAATGACCTTGGTCGCTTGCGATAGCGCAAGTATCGACAATCTTCAGATTAATGTATCCGAAAATGAAGACGGTGCCATTGTTATAGACACAAGTCCCGGTGATGCAGCCGGTGATGGCATCACTGCAGATAACGGTGTTACAGCAGCTGGTGCCATCTACGCACTGACCAATCAACACAATCCGGCTCAACAGATCTCTGCAGCGGATGATGCTGCAGACGAGCCATTTCGAGTTAACCAGGTTGTCGCCTACTCTCGAGGTGACGATGGTTCACTAACTCAAATCGGTATATACGACACCGGTGGTCTTGGTGAGAACATCCGCAACAGTGGTGCTAACCCTCTCGCTTCTCAGGATCCGCTAATTGTCTCTAAGGACAACCGATTTGTTTTTGCTGTCAACGCAGGAAGCGAATCTATCAGCTCCTTTTCTATCAATGGTGACTACTCGCTTACTCCTGCATCACTTGATGTTCACACCTACGGCGAATCCGGAGCCCAAAACCCGGTTTCTCTCACCGTCTTTGATAACTATTTGTATGTGGTTAATACAGGTAACTTTGTCAATGATGAAGGTAACGAACTCGAAATTTTGCCCGAAGATCGAAACCGGGTAAACGCCAGCATTCTCGGTTTTATAATCGGTGATGATGGTTCACTTACCGAGCTACCTGGTTCTGAAATCGCTGGTATCGGTGCTAATGCAGGCTCTATCGAATTTTCATCTGACGGTGCAAATCTCTATATCACCGAGCGACGCACTAACGAGATTCTGTCTGTTGAGATGGCTAATGGCCTGCCGATTCGTGACGCTAACGGCAATCCGTATATAGATTCAGTCAGCAGTATCACTCCGCAACCTTTTGGTACTGATCTATACCCCACAGACAACGGTGATATCCTACTGGTATCAGAAGGTAACAACGGTGCTGCAGGCCTCAGTGCACTTTCTTCATACCTTATCGAAGATAACGGCGATTTGACCGGCATTTCACTTAGCTCCGGGGTTGAAGGTGACCCTCTCACTACAGGCCATACCTTCGGCTGCTGGGTAGAATTTGTTGAAACCCCGACTGGTGATTTTGCATACGTAAGCAATACACCGGATGGTGTAATCTCAAGCTTTGCGGTTGGTGATCAGGGTGGCCTTACGAGGCTTGAGTCAACTGCAGGTACGACAGGCGTTGGCGTACTCGATGTTGAAATCACTTACCCATATCTTTATCAGGTGGTGAACAACGATGGTCGTATCGCACAGTTTGAAATCAATCCCGATGGATCTCTCGATGCTCGAGTCGATGCCGATGTCGTTGATCCAGAACTATTCCTGCCGCGTATGTTTGTCGGCATAGCTGGCTTTTAAGCTAACTGGCTTCCGGGCTAGCTGGCTTTGGGGTTACCTGGCTTTGGGGTTAGCTAGCCTTAGGGTTAGCTAGCCTTGGGGCTAGCTGGCTTCCGGGCCAAGAAACCTCCGAATTAAATGGACTGATGTTTGTGTCTTTTAAAAACCAAACATCACCATCTAATTTGAGATACCCCAATGCACCACCCCTACCGCCTTGAACCACCCCGGAATCGGCGCTTCGATTCCGGGTCTTTATAGAAAGAAAAGACTCTACTTATGACACTCACGCACTATTGCACGATTGAGTCATGTTCACACAATGTTCACAACTAGATACGATATACACACTATTGGATCCTGTTAATCAGATCATACACCATGTGACGGATCCACAATTACCCTACTGCACATTGCATTCAACACTTACGGTACGCGAATAATTACGATCACCTGACACTAATGCGAGATTCACTGACATATCTTACAATTACAAAGCTACACAAACGATTCAATTGAAAATCAATAGGATAAATCTTTAACTGACTAAACGCTCGATACAGATGGGGAAATATCGCCCAAAACGGAATTGTTTCATCATCGAGAGCGCGATTACCTGATGCATTATTACTCCATGGAACTACCCCTTAAGCCATGGGTCTTAGTAGCATAGTTTTTATACATAAGTGCAATTGGGTGGAACTCTGCAGGTGCTGTAAATAGCTCGAACAAACTATCATTTTTTGAAACGAAATTGATACATGAAAATCAAAGCCCAGAAAATTCTTTTATTGATCAAAGATGAGGCAATGTCAGCGCTGGTTAAAAAGTTATGCTGCGAATTTTCCCTCAAGATAGACACGGCTGAGAAATGCATTGATAGCATCGGCTACGTCTGCGAGACTTCATGGGATCTCCTTATCATATACGCCAGCGATCACTATCCATTTACACCTGGTACCTGCAACAAAATTAAGGAGCTAAAACCCTACAGTCAGATCATTGTTATCTCCGAAAATACAGATCCGGTGTTTATTTCCGAGTGTCTGCACCAAGGCGCTGACGACTACGTTACGATCCCCTGGAACGACAGGGAGTTCACTGCCAGAGTTACATCGACCATAAGACGGCACCAGTTATTATTTCAGTTAATGGAAGATTCTCCAAACCACCCCGGAGCAGAGCTATTAAAGGCAGAGCCAATAAAAGCAGAATTAGCAAAAACAGAACCAGCAAATACGGGGCCTGTAAAAGCAACTCCACAAGCCTCAGATGAATCTCACTATTTGAATATTGGCGATATACGTTTATGCCCTTATAAGCGCGAAGTCACAGTTCTCAGCCGCGAACTTAAGTTAACACGCACGGAATACTCCCTACTCAATTATCTAATGGAGAGAATAGACAGGCCTTGCTCCAGTGTTGAGCTGCTCAACAATGTGTTGGGCTATGAAGATGAAAATTATCTCCCATCACTTCACTCTCATGTAAGCAGGCTTAGGCGCAAGATTAATGCTTCTAAAACTACAACTATTGAGACTATCTGGTGCTATGGCTATCGGGTTTTAGCTAATCAGTCTGCCGCTTAACAAAGCCTGCTCTCGCAATACCAATCTGGCAACATTCATCTGGCAGCATTTGAAGGCGAAGCAGACATAGTGCTTTGCGGTGATCCACAACCTTTAAAGGATCAACCGCCGCTGGAACCTTCGTAGTGTGCGCTGGGCAACTGGGCGTACAGCTCCCATACTATATCTGTAGCATTGTCTGCTGTTATTGCTTCTGGATTAAACTCCGTAGAATCCATAAATTTCAAATGAATGGGCACTAACACATCCGATTGCGGTATGTAAGCCATCGCCCAGTCGGCAAACTTTCGCTCTTCGATGGAGGCGGTATCCACAAGACGGATATTAGTATGCCGATCGTCCTGAGTAATCCGAGAATAGATCTCTTCTACGCTGCCAGTGTCTCCCTCAAGGTATTGCATGAAGTAATTACTGGAAAAATACAAAACACCTGTAATACTTTTTTCCAAATTTACTCTTCGGGCAGTTTCCAGAATTTTATCAATTTCTGCCGAGTCGCAATGATCGCATGCAGTACTGGTGTAAATGAGTTTTGATTGTTCCACAGAAATTTCTCTACTAATTTTTTGACAGGATTTCGCCTACGCCAGAGTTTCGAAAGTCCAGTCGACCTCAGTTTATTCCACCCGAATATCTTGAGTTATAATTCAGGCTTGTATCCAAGTCTGCGACGTGAAGAAAGTACACATTGCCGAGCTTTGATCAGCTGCTCAGACAGATGTCATCACAGATGGTTCGATGGTTCAGTCGTTTCCTCTCCACAGAAAGAGACGCCCCGGCTAAATCGCGGCGCTCTATAAAAGAGCGTACTTGCGCACCAATTGCCTTTCAAGATTAGGACCGCAAGATTAAGTTCTGCTCCCATCAATAGGGTATTAAAAGTCACAATAAAAACAGAATGACAAGATTTTGAACAGAACTTCATCTTTCATGAAGTCATGAAGTCAGATGAAATTAATAGTTAACTCGTTATATTCAAAAGATGATCAGTGCGCTCAATCAAGCTCTGGTTACTGCGCAGTTAAAGCAGCCCGGACCTGCATTGGGAACATGGATGTATTCTACATTTTTATTATTTAGCAGCTCAAGCAAAACGCTTTCAAGATTGCGTCCCATTGCAGTTTCGGCTTCAACCATTCGATCCAGATGACTGTAGCCCCTGATCGAGAGCAACCGATGCCTTAACCCGGTTTATTCGTGAACTGGCGAGCATAGCGCGCAGAGCATTGGTTTCACAGGGTATTTCTTCTCGCATTGAATACTTACTGATATTTACAAGAGAAAAAATTCGCTGAGAAATCAAGGATCAAGCGGGATGCCGTCATTTTCATGAATAAACCGGGTTAGTAACTCAGGCACTTCGTTACGATTCAGCTGCGCGCGCTCTGCATTAGCACGGATGAATATTGGCCCGGAGGCGCGATACGGACTTGATACTGCATCATGCTCATAGGAAACAACCAGCACCGATTCACCAACAGCAGCGTCTGTCAGGGACACTCTACAGGGATAGCAAGGGCATTTATCTGACTCGAAAATAATCGCTCCTGCTTCTTTTAACTCCGACTCGTCCATTTTAAAGTATTTGGTAAACAATACTTTTTCCAACGCATGGAACTGGAAACTCACAGCCATATTCTTTCTCCGAATTTGAAGACTTCGGAGTACTAAACATCGAATAAAATCAACTAACGCTATCTTGCTCTCTTAACTTTTCAAAGCCGCTTCAGTAATTCCAGAGAGTGCCATCCTGCAAACGCACAACTGGATGGCTGCCCGGCTCGTAGCTATATCGACTTGCCTCGTCTTCGTTGAATTCTACACCAAGCCCGGGTTCATCACTGACGTACATCATTCCTTCTTCCACCTTGTGATCTGACGGAAACAAGGCATCACATTCTGGTGTGTCCAATACCAGATACTCCTGAATACCGAAGTTAGGCGCCCAGGCATTCAGGTGGGCCTGTGCTGCCATACACAGCGGTGAATGGCTGGGCGCACCATGAAATCCGGTTCTCACATGGTGAAGACCCGCAAGATCAACAATTCTCTTAACATGTGTTATCCCTCCTGCATAAGTGACAGCAACTCGAATAAAGTCGATCAACTCTTGCTCTATAAGCTTGTTGCACTCCCAGATAGAGTTGAATACTTCGCCAATCGCAATTGGAACTGTGGAATGCTGCCTGAGCAAACGCAGTGCATCCTGATCTTCAGCAGGCGTCGGGTCTTCAAGCCAGTAAAGTCCAACTGCTTCAATCGATTTTGCAAACTCAGCCGCTTCGCGTGGCAGGAGTCGATGATGTACATCGTGAAGTATTTTGAGTTCGACGCCAAATTTCTCGCGAATAGCTATTAGTGCATCTGGCATATATCGCAGGTATCGATCTGTATCCCAGATCTCTACATTCGGGCAGATGCCACTAAAGTCAGTTATATAGTGTTTGTTGTTATCGTCTACATTAGATACACCATAACTTTCAGTGGGCATCCCTGGAATACCACATTGAACCCGTACTGCTTTGTACCCTTGCTCTATATGGTGCGAGATAGAATCCAACAGAGCATCCAGATCTGTACCTGTCGCGTGAGCATAAAGCAACGCACCTTCGCGACTCTTACCACCAAACAACTGATACAACGGCATATCTGCGAGCTTGGCTTTGATATCCCACAACGCCATATCGATAGCACCAAATGCTGCCATCGCGATCGGGCCTTTGCGAAAATAGGCCCCTCGATAAAAAAACTGCCAGATGTCTTCACTATTACGCGGGTCACGACCAATTAGGTTGGGAATCAAATAATCATTGAGGTACGCCGCCGGCAGAGTTTCTCTATTGTTTAGCGTTGCATCACCTAAGCCATACAAACCCTGGTCGGTTTGTATCTTCAGCGTCACGTAGTTTTTTCCAGGACCACCGACGAAGACTTTTGCACCTGTAATTTTCAATAGTAAGCTCCCCGCCTGTACAGCCTTGATAAAACGCAAAGAGAAATATTACTGTAAAAAGCGTGATTAATCACAGCCGGCTACACCGTTGTGAACTGCAGCCAGTTTTCGCCATAAGATTTGGCGCCTACTAAATGGTGGCACAAAAGCGGCTCAGTCTGACCCACTGTGAGCCACATCTACATACTCTCCAACGTTGGAATGCCTGGCCTGGTCAAAATTGGCATGACATCGAACTCACCAGTTTCCAGAGCAAAAGAGCTCTTTACTACTGGTGTGCCATGTGGATTTGATATTGAAGCATCGTGGCAAGTTCCGCAGCGGTATCTGCGCGACGCAGAACGTGAGCTTCATGAGCTACTGTCAGACTATCGATTTAACGACAAGCGCGAATTTTTCACAGTTGAGCCCGACGAGGCTGTCGAGTTTGTTGAACGTTATATGCGCGAGCGTGGTTTTGGCAATGAACTGATAACCGGGTTTGCTGATGCTTTTCTGATTATCGTTACCATTGTGTCGATTGTTTTAGGTACTTTGGTGTTGGTTTGATATGCAATTCGCCTAGCCGGGATTATTCATGAAAATGACGGCATCCCGCTTGATCCTTGATTCCACAGCGAATTTTTTCTCTTGCAAAAATCAGTAAGCCAAGTAAATGAAAACATGGAACGCGAGAAGAAAATACCCTGTGAAACCAATGCTCTGCGCGCTATGCTCG
>CALIHW010000075.1 GCA_938020525.1 uncultured Granulosicoccaceae bacterium
AGACGCCGCGAAGACAGGTCCTGCAGCGGGAAAGGTCTGTGAGCTGGGTGAGATGTTACCGGAGTACTACCAGCTGCGAGGCTGGACAGCAGATGGCAGTCTGACTCCGGAGACGCGCAGCAAGTTCGGGTTGCCTGCATAACAGCAGGTCGATCCACTTAGTCATTAGATAAGGACGTTAAAAAGAGCGGCAACTTATGTTGTCGCTCTTGTTATCTGTCAAACAGCGTTTTGTAGGTCAAACAGCGTTGTAAGTTCTTTGCCACGGCCTTTATAAAAGGAGAATGCATATGATTTATGTTGTTGTAGGTTCCGGACCAGCAGGTGTTGTAGCAGCTGAGCGTTTGAGAAAACTCGATCCACTGGCGAAAATCAGTTTAATAGGGTCAGAGCCAGAACCTCCTTACTCTCGCATGGCTATTCCTTACTATCTTACTGACAAGATTCAGGAGAACGGAACTTACCTGCGTAAGACGGCAATGCATTTCGAGAAACTTAATATCCAGCTGGCGCATCAGACGGTTACATCGGTAGACACTGCGTTAAATCGTTTGATCACAGACGATGGGCAAGTAAGAAGGTATGACAAATTATTACTGGCGACTGGTTCGAGTCCTGTTGTACCGCCGGTACCTGGTATCGATTCTCCGGGTGTACACAATTGCTGGACGCTTGAAGATGCTCGCGAAATTGTCAAGCTGGCGAAGCCCGGTGCCAGTGTTGTGTTGATGGGTGCCGGCTTTATTGGTTGTATCGTGCTCGAATCCCTGGCTCTGCGTGATGTGCAACTGACTGTGGTCGAAATGGAAAACCGCATGGTGCCGCGCATGATGAATGATGTATCCGGCAATATGATTAAGCGCTGGTGTGAGAAAAAAGGCGTAGTAGTACATACGTCAACTCGCGCCAACTCAATTGAGGAGCTCGGTGGCGGTAAACTTCGTGTCAACCTCAGTACAGGTGAATCGGTTGATGCAGATCTTGTTATAAGTGCCACCGGGGTAAAACCGAATATTGAGTTTCTATCTGAAAGTGGCGTACACACTGATCAGGGTATCGTTGTTAATGATTACCTGCAGACCACTGATGAAGATATTTATGCGGCAGGCGATGTGTGTCAGGGCAAAGACTTTAATACTGGCGAGTACACTGTGCAGGCGATTCAGCCGACTGCGGTGGAGCATGCGAAGGTTGCAGCAACCAATATGGTCAGAGGTCATCGCACCGAGCATGTTGGCAATCTGAATATGAATGTACTTGATACTGTTGGGCTTGTTTCTGCATCGTTTGGTATGTGGATGGGCGTTCCGGGTGGAGACAGTGCCGAGCTCGTCAATGAAGATGGATTTAAATATCTAAATCTTCAGTTCAAAGATGATGTGATTGTGGGTGCGAGCAGTCTCGGGCTAACGCAGCATGTGGGTGTTATCCGTGGTCTTATTCAATCTGAAACCAAGCTTGGTGTCTGGAAAGATAGGCTTAAGAAAGATCCGTTGAGAGTGATGGAAGCATATCTCGCATGCTCTCAGTCACAGGTTGCAACGGCATAGCGCATAATAGAAAGTAAAGTATGAAAGTCACTTTTAAGCTGTATGCAACACTACAACATCTTCTGCCTTCTGATGCGGTTAATAATGCAACAGAAATTGATGTGGAAGAAAATGTCACTCTGCATCAAATTATTGATCAGTTTTCAGTTACACGTGAAAAGGCGCATCTGGTGTTGGTAAATGGTCGTTACATTGATCATGCTGGTCGTGACGAACCAGGCGTGGTAGTTGAGGGTGATGTGATTGCTATCTGGCCGCCGGTTGCGGGCGGCTGATGCAAATAGCAACAGCATGTTGATTAAAAAAAGATGAATAGCGCTTTCAGTCGTGAGATGGGTTTTACCCGTGAAGAGTTTTTCAGGTTATTACCCAATGCATTGAACGGCCGTCCTCACCAACTGGATGCTAGTGGTGTATCAGTGGAAGCGGTTCCTGGCAGCGTGCGGATTGATGTAGGCGAGCAGCAGTATCGGCATATTGCATCAATATCGATGCCTTATGTAAAAGTTGATTTTGCGTTCAGTGATGCAAGTGATGCCGATCGAATTGAGTTTATGCGCTACTTTGACCTCCGTTATCAGCGTGGTGGAGGGTAGTGGGCTCTTACGAGTGTATAATGTCTGACCCTCGGCAGAATCAATCTCTTGAATGGAGTAACGTCAATCAGGACTTCAACAATCGGGATTGAGTGCAAGCAAACATGAATAACTCTCTCGACAGCAGTGCAGATGAGCGAATCGGCATTACAGATGGCCTTAAAGATGGCCTTAAAGATGGATTGAACCGACCGATTCACGATTTGCGTGTGTCTGTTACTGATCGATGCAACTTTCGCTGTGTCTACTGTATGCCGAAGGAAAAATTCGGCAAGGGTTATCAGTTTTTATCCAAAAGCGAATTACTCTCTTTTGAAGAGATTGTTCGAATTGTTAGAGCATTTTCTGAACTAGGCGTGCGCAAGATTCGCCTGACTGGCGGAGAGCCACTGGTGCGCAGTGAGCTTGAAAAGCTGGTTGAGCAGATAGCCAACATACAAAAAATAGACGACATCAGTCTCACCACCAATGCAGTGCTGCTTACCGAAAAGCGCGCCAGAAGTTTGCGCGATGCGGGTCTTGGTCGGGTCAACATCAGTCTCGACGCATTGGATGATGAAACCTTTATGGCAGTTAACGATGTTGGTGTGCCGGTTCAGAAGGTGCTCGATGGTATCTCGACTGCAGCAGAGTCGGGGTTTGAGTCGGTAAAAGTAAACATGGTGGTTAAACGTGGACTCAACGAGCACAGCATCCTGCCAATGGCTGATTACTTTCATGGCACAGGCCAGATACTGCGCTTTATAGAATTTATGGATGTAGGCAACACCAACAGCTGGAAGAACAGTGAGGTTGTTACTGCAGCTGAGATAGCGGATCTCATCAATTCCGAAAGGCCAATTGAAAAGGTTCCACCGAACTACCGAGGTGAGGTTGCTAACCGCTGGCGTTATCTGGATGGCGGTGGAGAGATCGGCATCATTGCATCAGTAAGTGAGCCTTTTTGTGGTGATTGCAGTCGAGCCCGTTTGTCGGCGGTTGGCAAACTCTACACCTGTCTATTTGCGGCGGATGGACATGATCTGATGGGATTAATTCGTCGTGGCGCTTCAGACGCTGAACTTAGCGAGAAATTGACAGCGCTCTGGCGTAGTCGCCGTGATCGTTATTCGGAAACTCGTACGGTTGAATCTGTGTTGAGACCCAAAGTTGAAATGTCTCACATTGGCGGGTGACTCCCGGTCATCAGATGGCTTATGCCGAGTTGATAAATAAATGGATGAGCTTCTCGATAATGAAACACGCGATATTGCGGCGGCAGCACTTATCGCCTACAACGCTATGGAAACGACCAAGCGTCGGCATTTTGACTATCTCAACATGCTTGAATCAAAACGTAAGAAATTTAACCTGGAAGCAACATCGCAAGAAAAGGATCTGCTGGACTCGCTGCTGCAGGATCACGACCACGCTGTGAAAACTTTCAAACGGGAGGCTCAATCACTACAGAGCGCCTCGCCAGCCTCTCACCTCTCGTTGTTCCAGTATATTGCCCTGTTGAATCAAGTATTCAACGACTCGGCAGACAGGCCCGAATCAAGCCACTAGTCGGCTTATCTATAAAATTTTGTTATTTGTACCTCTGTTATTAAGATTTATAACAATGAGGTAAGTCAGGCTGTGGTTCTATTGCAGTATCATTCTCATGAAGCGGGAAATATCTTGTGGCTGGCCGAATTCGGTGATTTTGTTACAAAATCGAGGTAAGCAAGCTGGCCATTTGGCCGACATATCGTGTATTGGAACTCAATGAGAGAAACTTGTGTAAAGCTGAAATGCTTTACACTGGTGGGCTGATGTGACGTATGTCCTGTTGTAAGCCAAAATATTGGTGTAGTGATTAAGTAATGGTTCTACAACGGGCGTCAAATTAGCCATTGAGCAAGAAGCTTCAGCGGATTTCAGGCGTCAGTCAGTGATGCCGGCGTAAACTGCCAGAAATCAAACGCGATAAGGTACATGATCTTATGAAAACGACGGTTGTTAACATATTTAGCAAGTTATTGGCTGCGATCGCTCTGTGCGTGATGGCTGCGTCCATGGTGCAAGCGCAGGATGCCTACACACTGAGCCCGGGTGACGAAGTTGCTATCGTCGTGTTCGGTCAGGACGATCTCAGCGTGGCGGTCAAGCTTGACGAGAATGGCACTCTTAATTATCCGCTTCTGGGTGCGATCAGCGCGGGTGGACTAACGGTTTCACAGCTTGAACGGACCATTACCAGAGAGCTTAGCGGTTCGTACCTGGTTAACCCGAGCGTCACAGTTTCAGTCGCTGAGTACAGGCAAGTGTATATAAATGGTGAGGTTAACAGCCCGGGTGGTTTTGAATACAAACCAGGCCTGACGCTTGACAAAGCGATAGCGCTAGCCGGTGGTTTTTCAGATAAAGCCTCTAAGGAACGCATCATTCTCACCCGCGAAATTAATGGTCAGTCGCAGCTTTTCAGCATGAGGCCTACTGATTCCGTGCTGCCCGGTGACATCATCGAGGTGTCAGAGTATCTACAGATTTTTGTTAACGGTGAAGTCCAGCGCGCTGGAAACTACCCATACCAGCCAGGTCTGACAGTTGAAAAGGCCATAGCACTGGCTGGCGGATTCAGTGCCCGTGCTTCGCAGAAACGTATCAAAGTCTCACGTGAGGTCGACGGAACACAGCAAACTGGCAAGATCAGAATGCGAGATCCGGTTTATCCGGGTGATATCCTCTCCGTGCCTCAAGGCTTCTTTTAGTAGAGCTTTATAAATGAAATCACTCCATCCGTTGGATAACAATCTGACTGAATTCAGCAAAGAAGAATTCAGTTTTAATTTCGAGCGATATTGGCAGACGATCCTTGATAATAAATGGCGCATTGCGCTGTTTACTTTCATGGTTTTGCTGGCTTCGTATTTCATCGTTAGTAGCCTGACACCGCAGTACAAAGCGACAGCTACGATTTTAATCGAGAAAAAGGAATCGCAGGTTGTTCCGGTAGATGAGCTTTATGGCCTTAACTCTGAAAGTGATGAGTATCTGGCAACTGAGTTTGAGGTCCTCAAGTCAAGACCACTGGCTGAGAAAGTTGTTCGCAAGTTAGACCTTGCAAGTGAAGTAACACTGGTAGGCGAAGAGGTCGGATCAACACCGAGTATGGATGGCATAAAGGACAAGCTGCTCGGCATGATCGGTTTTGGTAAGTCTGAAGAAGAGATAACCCGCGTCGCTGAAGTGGAGCGTGAAATCGCCAGACGCGAGCTGCTTAAAGACTACACAGAAAGACTCAGTATTTTCCCGTTGCGTAAAACCCAGCTGGTGGAAGTAAGCTTTGAAGCACCAACACCGATGCTGGCTCGCGATATTGCCAATGCGCATGCTGAGGCGTACATCGAGTCAGATCTCGAAGCTCGTCTTGAACGCACCAAGACAGCTGCATCATGGCTTGCTGGCCAGGTTCAGGGTTTGCGCGCTGATTTGAACCAGGCCAAAGTGGAACTTGCAGCCTATCTTCAAGCTGAAAACATCATCGACATCAACGACGATGTTACGGAAATCGTGTCGCAGGAACTTCAAGAACTGCAAGGTCAGCTGGTCGGTGCAAGTTCGCGACTTGCAGAAGCTCAAATCACCCGCGATCAGGTGAGAAACTCCGGTAGTAATCGTGAATCATTGCCTGTTGTGCAGCAGGATCAATTGGCTCAAAAGTTAAAACTCGATGTAGTACTTGCAAGACAGAAGAGAGCTGAGCTGGGTAAGACATTTGGTCCGCAACATCCAAAAATGTTGGCCGCTGACTCTGATCTTAACTCTGCAAGTTCTGCTCTGAGAGCACAGATAAACAAAATCATCGAGACTGTTGAGCTCAAGCACAACGCCGCACTTGCTGAAGTATCAAGTCTGGAGCAACGTATCGATGACTCGCGCGCCAGGTTCTACGATAGAAACCAGCAGAGTGATAGGTACTTTGAACTCAAGAGTGAAGTAGAGTCTGCTCAGCGTCTGTTCGATTTGTTCTTCGAGCGTACCAAGGAAACTACCGAGACAATAGATTTACAAAGCGCACACGCACGTATTTTGTCACAAGCGGAAGATCCGCTGCTGCCATCGAAACCAAAGAAAGCCATGTTGTTCCTGCTTGCGGGTCTGGGTAGCTTGTTGCTTGCAGTGCTTTACTACATTCTGCGTGAACTGTTCAATACGGGTATACGAGACGGCGAAGATGTTCATCAGCGTATCGGTTTACCACTGTTAGGTTCACTGCCAATTATCAAGAAGAATTTTATTCGACCGGTGGTTTTAAATTCCATGGAAGAGGCGGAGCGCTCAAAAGAGGGTGCTATTTTCAAGGAAGCTGTAAACACTGTACGTACAGGTATGATGCTCGATCGTGTTGATCAGCCGCATAAGATTGTAATGGTCACATCGACTATTGCCGGCGAAGGTAAGTCAACGATAGCTGGCCACCTGGCATACAGTTATTCTAACGTCGGGCGTACGCTGCTTATCGATTGCGATTTACGTACTCGCGGTGTGAGTAATATGTTTGGCATGAACAAGTCAGACATGGGTCTGCGTGAACTGCTATCAGCAGAGGCGCTTCTTGAGCAATGTGTTATCGGTGTCGATAACAATCTTGATGTTCTTTGCGCAAACTTCACGCCTTTGAACCCGTTGAAGCTGATTAGCTCACCACGCTTCCAATCACATATACAGGAAGCTGCTAAGAAATATTCCTACGTAATTCTCGATGCACCTCCGGTTCTGCCAGTCAGTGATCCACTGGTATTGTCGGGCTATGCTGATGCTGTTATCTACGCCATACGAGCGCGTTCAACACCATACCAACACATCAGCCGATGTCTGCAGTCATTACAACGTGTGGATGCACCGATGGTTGGCGTAGTTTTAAACCAGCTTGAGATGGGTGGTACTTACTACTCGTACTACAGCTACGGCAATGCCTGAGGCATTCAGCACTTATGACGGGTGCAATGACTGCACCTGTCTGTCTCTGTGCTGAAAGATCACCAATGCAATACGTTCGCAGTCACGGCCCTCTTCGCTTTTCAAGCAGTAGTATCGCCTATATTTTAAAAGGCGTGCCGCTGTTTCTGTTGCTTGCCTGGGCTACCAAGGCTTTTACACCTGATCTGGCAGCCAAATCCGCTTTGTTGGCTCGTGATCTGGAATTGCGCCTTGAAATTGTGAGTACCAGTCGCTCGTTGTTTAAACAATTAGTGCTGCCATTTATTACCGGCATGTGCCTGCTGTGGATAATCCAGGCTCGAAAGCACATGAACAGCTTTCTGAGTATTCTAATACCGATGATGATTTTCGGTGGTTTTCTGCTCGTGTCCGTTGTGTGGTCTGATCATCCTGATGACACGTTACGTCGAGCGATAAGACAAGTTATTCTATTTGCCGCAGTCGCTGGGGTTGTAGTGGTTGGTAGATCTCAGGATCGGTTCGTTAACCATCTTCAGTTTTTCTCTGTTTCGTTGTTAATTTACGAAATGCTGTTCCTGCTTATTCCGCACATTTCGTTTGATATATACGGCAACTTCACCGGCCTTCATCCTGCAAAGAACGAATTTGGTGGCGTTGCGGGGGCATTTTTATTAATAGCTGTTTGTGTCTATCGCTACTATGCCGAGACACCCAAAGAAAAGAAAATTGCCTTGTTATGTGTTCTGGGCTGGGCCGGGTTGCTGATAATTAGTGGTTCGAAAACACCCATGGGATTTGTGGTGTTGTTGATACCACTGGTCTTTATGTCGATACATTTGTTGCGCCTTGCGTCTATTACAGTAATAGTCATTTGGCTGTTTATACTTGTGATTATCCCAATGTTTTTAATTGGAGTTGGTGAAGCGCCAATTGATTTTTACCGCAGCATTCTTCCAGAAGAAGCACTGACCGGGCGTACGGGTATCTGGTTTCATTTGTTGAGCGATATCCAAAAGAACGTAATGTGGGGTACAGGGTATGGTGCCTATTGGGGTGTCGGAGCAATTCCGGAAGCACTGGATATCAAGTGGTCTTACTATCAGTTTTTGCAAACCGCACACAGTGGCTTTATCGATCTTGTTTTATCAATAGGGTTGATACCAACAGTGTTCTGGATGCTTGGCCTTTGGATGTTTCTCACATTTACGCGGAACTCGGCAGATCCCATCTCTATCGCGATGATTGCGTATGCAATGCTGCACAATTGCCTTGAAACCTCTTTTGCGCATGGTGTTCATTTTGTGTGGGTTCTCATGCTATTGGGAATGATGAATATCCTGTACACCCATGCTCACAAGCCAAGTTTTAGACGTGGCTTCAATGAAACATCGATACCAGGTCGAGATCCTGTAGCAGATTCTAATGCCTATGCAGGTGCTGTCAGAAACGGTTAAGCCGTTGTAGGTGGTGTTTGGAGGAAGTCATGAAGCGTAATCCCACAGTACTAGTTATTGCGTCGTCCGGCGGTCATCTCACCCAGGCGATGTGTGCCACCAGTACTGTCGAGTTGGAGCTCGTCCTGGTAACCAACAAGAATATGCTTGAGGACAGTCCTTTTATCCGTATTCACACCATTCGCGACACACAGACCAACATATTGATTCATGCAATGAACGTATTTAGTGCCGCAAGAATCTTATTGAAAGAAAGACCAAGGGCTATTTTCAGTACAGGTGGACCAATATGTCTGCCCTTTGCTTTGCTTGCCAGGTTGTCTGGTACGCGATTTGTCTATCTGGATACGTTATCGCGAGTAACTGAGCTTTCTAACTCTGGAAAATTTATTAGGAAGTTCAGACTATCAGATTCTTTTTTATGTCAATGGCAGGAAACAGCCGAAAAATATGGAGCTGAATACCATGGCCAGGCCTTTAATCTTGGTGACAATGGGCACCAATGAGTACCCATTTAACCGATTATACAATTATATAAAAAATGACCCGCTGTATCTCGATGAACGCTGCGAATGGTTTGTACAAACAGGTTCGTGTGAGGCAGATACAACCCCCGCCATCGGGGTAGTCGAAACACTGATTCCAAGATCTGATATGGAAGATCTGGTCAGACGCAGTGCGCTTGTCATTAGTCATTGTGGTATCGGTAGTCTAAATCTGATGTTGAAGTACCGAAAGAGAGTGATTTTTGTACCTCGAGTAGCTTCGCATAAAGAGTTCTCGGATGATCATCAACTGCAAATTGCTGCTGAGATAAAGAACAAAAAGATGCAGGTGGTTTATCCGAGTGATGAATTTCCTAAACTGAACTTTGATCAAATATGTGCAGATAACGTGTTGTCTGAGCCTGTGGATATCACCAACTACGATCTTGCTCGTATCGTTAACCTGAAATTGACCGGATAAATAGATGCTCGTATCCATTTGCATGTGTACCTATAAAAGGGCGAGTCTCAAAAAGACGCTCGATAGCGTGGTGTCTCAAAAGTTACCTGAAGGCTACACATTGGAAGTGGTGGTAGTGGACAACGACGCAGAGGAGTCAGGTCGCGCTGCGTGTAATGCATTTGCACAGCACGATACCGCAGTCCCCGTAAAGTACTTCACTAACAGTGTGAGAAATTTATCTGAGGTTCGCAACAGTACGATGGAGCATGCACGTGGTGAATTGCTTGTATTTATCGATGATGATGAATGGGCCAGTGATGATCAGTGGATAGCCAAAATGATTGCTACAATGGATAAGCATCAGGCAGATGTTGTTTTTGGCAGAGTGATTGTGCACTATCCCGCATCATCACCTGACTGGATCGTGGCTGGCGACATGTTTGGTAAAGACTCTCATGCACATGAATCCAGCCAGAAGAAAGGTGCGACGTCCAATGCTTTAATGAAAGCACTTTGGGTAAAAGAAAAAGATTTTCGCTTCGATCCCTACTTCGGTAAATCTGGTGGCGAAGATACCGATTTTTTTCACCGCATCTATAAAGCCGGTGGAAAATTAATCTATGATGCAAAGGCTTCAGTTGAAGAAGAGGTTGAATCGCACCGTTTAAACCTTGAATACATAAAAAAACAGAATATTAGAATTGGTCAAACACACTACAGCTACCTCTGGTCACAGCAGAGTGGCATTGCATATATTAAAACCGGTTTTTTTGTATTAGCACAAATTGGCGGCTATGGGCTGCTGACTGTGTTAAGCCTGCCGTTTGGAAAGAAGCGTTACCTCCGTTGGTATGTGCTTTTCATTCGCAATATAGAAAAGTTAAAAACCGCATTTTCTGGCAAGAAGAATACAGTCGAATTGTATGGCAACAGCTAGGAGCTTGTCCGAGAATGACGGTCGTAGCGAGAAAGTGAGATTTTGAGTCAGATATTTCGATCGATTGAGGCGAATAGTCATTCATATTTAACGATATCGATCGCAATAGCTGGCCAAAAGATCGCTTTCGCAGTA
>CALIHW010000076.1 GCA_938020525.1 uncultured Granulosicoccaceae bacterium
GAGAATACAAAGCGTTTTTTGCCTTGCAAGAGGGGCGAATGTTTCAGGATAGAATTAACGCTTGACTTGAGCGACTTGCCTCCCTGGCACTTAGACATCGACCCCTCCCTCTGGAGGTGTCAGTTCCGTTTGTTCTAGCAAGACCAACTGCAGTAAGTTAAATGCAGCAACGTCCAAAACCGTAACCTTCACGCAAAGCGAACCACCGTGCAATTGTCCGGTACAATGCAGACATTAACTCTGCAAGGACACAACTATGCTTGAAGGATATGCACGTTGGCTAATCAAATTCCGATGGCTTGCCATACTACTTACAATTGTCGCGGTCGGGGCCCTTGGTTCTGGTGGCAGATTCCTGTCATTAACCAACGACTATGAAGTTTTTTTTGGTGAATCAAACCCTCAGCTGGCAGCGTTTAAAAATCTGCAGGACATCTACACCAAGAATGACAATGCGCTGATTATGCTTGAGCCAAAAGACGGCGTGGTCTTTTCGACAGAGACCTTACAGGCAATAACAGAACTGACAGACGCTGCCTGGAGTACCCCCTACTCCACTCGCGTAGACTCGCTGAGCAACTTTCAATACACCTATGCCGAGGATGATGACCTCACGGTGGAGGATCTGATTGAAGACCCGGCATCTTTGACAGAAGCAGAACTCACGAAGATTCAGGATATCGCAATGGCTCAGCCACTGCTGGTGAACCGATTGCTGTCACCTGACGCAGACGTGACAGGCGTCAACATCAGTTTCGAATTGCCAAGCGAGAACGCAGACCAGGTTCCGTTTGAAATCATGGGTTATATCGACAACGTCCTTGCAGACATCGAGAGCAAGTACCCGAATATCGAGACCACCAGAACCGGCGTGGTACCGATGAATAAAGCCTTTGCAGAATCTTCCCTGAGAGATATAAAAACGCTAATTCCCACCGCCTTTGCCATCATTCTGCTGGGCTTTATGTTACTGACGCGAAGCTTTTGGGGAACTGTGGGTGCGCTTGCTGTGATGCTGATGTCGATCGCCGCTGCCATGGGGACTGCCGGCTGGATGGGTATCGTACTGACTCCACCATCGGCCAATGCACCGACGCTGATCCTCACCCTTGCGGTCGCAGATTGCGTTCATTATCTGGTGACCTTTTTCCAGCAGCTGCGTTCGGGTAAAGACAAATTCAGCTCTATCCGTGAGAGCGTCAGGGTTAACTTCAATCCGATTTTTCTCACTTCAGTAACCACAGCGATCGGATTCCTGAGTATGAATTTCAGTGATTCCCCACCATTCCACGATCTGGGAACCATTACCGCCATCGGTGTGTTCTACGCTTTTCTGCTATCCATTTTCTTCCTGCCCGCTCTAACTGCTGTACTGCCGATCAAAGCTCCTGCCGTCAAAAGTCAGGGAAAAACAGGATTCATGGAAAAGCTTGCCAACTTTTCGATCGACTATCGGAAGGTACTACTGCCGGTAATCGGTGTGTTAATCGTCGGCCTGATCGCGATGATACCGCGCAACGAGCTCAACGATGAGTTCGTTAAATACTTTGATGATTCTATCGAGTTCCGACAGGATACAGATCAGATTGGCGAGAAGCTCACAGGCATGTATTTTGTCGATTATTCAATGGATTCCAAAACCGAGAGCGGCATCAATACCCCCGAATACCTGAGTCAGCTCGAAGCCTTCGAACAATGGTTGCAGGAGCAACCCGAGGTGCTGCATGTCAACTCAGTTAGTGAAACTTTCCGGCGACTCAACAAGAACATGCATGGCGACGATGATGCATACTACAAACTGCCACAAGACAAAGAACTGGCTGCACAATATCTGCTGCTATATGAAATGTCTCTGCCATACGGGCTTGACCTGAACAATCAAATCAACATCGACAAGTCTGCAACCCGGCTGACAGCCACACTAGAGAATCTGTCCACCAAAGAGACACTGGCCTTTGAAAACAGGGCACAGGAGTGGATGACCAACAACACACCTGACCTTGAAAGTGCCGGATCAAGCCCGACTATTATGTTTAGTCATATCTCAAAGCGGAACATTAACAGTATGCTTACTGGTACGGTCATCGCGCTGGTGCTGATATCACTGATTCTTCTAGTATCACTCCGATCTGTTAAGTACGGTCTGCTAAGCCTTATACCTAATCTGGTACCGGCAGGCATGGCCTTTGGCATCTGGGCAATTTTTAACGGCCAAGTCGGCTTATCCGTATCAGTAGTTATTGCGATGACGCTGGGTATTGTTGTGGACGACACCATCCACTTTTTAAGTAAATATCTGCGTGCTAAACGCGAACAGGGGCTGGGTACCGAAGCCGCCATTCGCTATGCTTTTAACACCGTCGGTGAAGCACTCCTGATAACGACTATTATATTAACTGCAGGGTTCATGATACTGGCGCAATCAAGCTTCTCGCTCAATGCAGATATGGGTTTGATGACGGCAATCACCATTTGTCTCGCCCTGTTCATCGACTTTCTATTCCTGCCCGCGCTGTTAATCTGGATGGACAAAGGAAAACAGGACGACCTGACCGATGGAGCGGCGGTGCCGGCAACCTGATTACCGGAAACCGAATACCACTAAAATTAAAGGAAGCACCATTATGTTATTCAGAACACTAACCCTTAGCGCAATGCTGGCCGTAGCCCCTGCTCTTTCGGCACAAACACCAGAGGAACGTGGGCTCGCTATTGCTACTGAAGGTGACGCACGCGACCAAGGCTATATAGATAGCACGGCCAACATGAAAATGATTCTGCGCAACCGTGCCGGCAAAGAGAGTATTCGCAACGTTCGTATCAAGAGCCTTGAAGTCGAAGGAGACGGCGACAAGAGTCTATCTATTTTCGATGAACCGGCAGACGTCAAAGGCACCACCAGTTTGACCTGGTCACACAGTCAAAAGCCGGACGAACAGTGGTTGTACCTGCCAGCTTTGAAGCGCGTCAAGCGTATCTCGTCGAAGAACAAGTCCGGCCCTTTTATGGGTAGTGAGTTCGCGTTCGAAGATATCGGATCACAAGAGGTAGACAAGTACACATATAAGTACCTGCGTGACGAAGATTTTAATTCGGCACCAACTTTCGTCGTGGAACGCTACCCGACAGATAAAAACAGTGGTTATACAAAGCAGGTCGTTTGGATTGAGCAGGATCGTTACCTGGCACTTAAAATCGAATTCTATGACCGCAAAGGTTCACTCCTAAAAACACTGGTTGCATCAGACTTTAGTCAGTACCTTGATAAGTTCTGGCGAGCTGCCAAGCTTGAAATGACCAACCATCAGTCGGGCAAATCAACAACCCTTGAATTCTCTGATTACCAGTTTCAGACCGGTTTGAAATCATCAGATTTTTCAAAAAATGCCCTAAAGAAGCAAAGGTAAGAAAAAACAAAGACTAAAAGCGTTCAGAGCAACAAACTCACATGCGTAAACCTTTTTTCCTGATAGCCGCATCAATACTTACCTGTACCAATGCAAACGCACTGGACTGGCGCGGCAATGTTTCTTCCGAGCTAACATACTTCCCGGAGTATTCGGTTGGTACAGAAAACTGGAAGCTCAACACTTCATTGGCAGCAGAAGTTGAACTAACACAGGATTTCGCAGACAACATACGCTTAACATTCCATCCGTTCGTCCGGTGGGATCAGCAGGACGACGAACGAACGCGTGCAGGTGTCAGAGAACTTCTACTTTCAACCACTGGAGAGACGTGGGAATTCAATGCAGGCCTGGGCACTGTATTCTGGGGTGTCACCGAATCACACAATCCTGTTGACATCATCAATCAGACCGACTCCATCGAAGACCCCACAGGCGACGAAAAACTTGGCCAGTTGATGCTTAACCTCAAATGGTTCAGTGATGACTTTGGCGAATTTGAAGCTTTTCTCCTGCCGCAATTCGAGGAGAGAACGTTTGTTGGTGAAAATGGCAGGCCATCTCCAGGTATCACGGTTGATCCTGACCTGGCGACTTTTGAATCCAGCGATGGCAACGATCACGTCGGGTATGCACTAAGATGGGCAAACAGCTTTGATGTTTGGGATCTTGGCCTACATTACTTTGACGGTACATCGAGAGATCCTTCACTGACGCCCGTTGTTTCAAATACTGGAGCTGTGCTTGCTCCAAGATATTCATTGTTACGTCAGGCCGGAGTCGATGCACAGGGACTCTATGGTGATCTGGCAGTGAAGGCAGAAGTCATTCATCAAACCGGTGATGAAATTGAATCACATGCAGAAGCCGTGACTGGCATCGAGTATACGCTGGTGGGATTTCTGTCACCATTGCAGGAAAACGAAAAACTGCCTGAAGACTGGTGCACTCCGGACACACGTAACCCGTTCAAAAAACTCGCATGCAACGACCGGCTGGATCTGGGACTGGTACTCGAATATCTTTGGGATCAGCGCGGCACAGACAGCAACCAGCCATTCCAGAATGACCTGCTAGCGGGTTTCCGGTTTGCTTTTAATGATGCCGCGTCAAGCGACGCACTGTTCGGTATTGTGCAGGATCTCGATGAAGGTGCCACAACACTCTCACTGGAAGCCAGCACCCGATTATTCGAATCGTACCGGTTAACAATTCTTGGACAAAAGTTCCTTAACACAACCGACGATACAGTTTTCAACGCATTTGAAAATGAAAGCTTTATACAGTTAGACTTCAGCTACTTCTTTTAAAACATTTCTCAGGGGTATGCGCACATGACAGATCCTATTCAACAAACAGCTCAACGAATCGCCGGTGCTCCCAACACAGAACTGGAACATCGCTTAAAAAGAGACATGTTTGCAGCGATCAGCAAAGTCAAACCTGCGGTTGCTGAAGGTGTCTCCATTGAAGATGATGTACTCACGGGTACTTTCTTCGAAAGTCTTCAACCCTCACTACAAGGCATTGCAGTCAGTAAACTTGAAAACTCGATTTTCTTTTACGATAAGATTGGCTGGAACGAATCATTCCTGACCACAGACATAAAAGATACGCTGACTGATTTTCATATCAGCAAAATCAACGAAAAGGCACAACCGCAAACACTTCACGATCTCGCCTACATTTCTTACAAACACATTGAAAAAATGATGGGTAAAACCGAATCTGCCAGTTACTGGGAGAGACTTAAGCAGGCTGTCGCCCAAAAACATTAGATCAGTCTAATGCCGTCCTGTCCTTAAAGGACACCGGTCCCCAGAACTAGCCATTTTCACGTCCGCGCCCTACTCCGAGAATCTTCGGATTAGTCGATTTTGTTTGATTATTGCGCTCTGGTTTGTGATGATTGTATGGGTCATACAACATCCGCCTACTGGTTTTTAATATGTTTCAAGCGCAGCCTGCGCGCCCGCGAAACTACCGCAATTTTCAAAAAGACCAGTCTTTCAAACAGGGCAAACTAGAACCCGCTCCTCGGTTAACAATATGAATAAGGTTTACGACAACGCAACGCTCGCACTGGAAGGTCTGTTGCAAGACGGATTGCTGATCGCGTCCGGTGGATTTGGCCTGTGCGGCATTCCCGAGCTTCTGATACAGGGCATAAAGGAAGCAGGTACAAAAGACTTAACTTTTGTATCCAACAATGCCGGTGTCGACGGCTTCGGTATTGGCATTCTGCTTGAGAGCAGGCAGGTCAAAAAAATGATTAGCTCATACGTTGGTGAAAACGCCGAGTTTATGCGCCAGTACCTGGCAGGCGAGCTTGAGCTTGAGTTTAATCCGCAAGGCACACTTGCAGAACGCATGCGTTCTGCGGGTTGCGGTATTCCTGGTTTCTACACCAAAACCGGTGTGGGCACAGTGATCGCTGAAGGGAAAGAACACAAAGAATTTAACGGTGAGACCTATATTCTCGAAGAGGGCATCTTTGCAGACCTGGCCATCGTCAAAGCATGGAAGGCAGACCCGACAGGCAACTTGGTGTTTAGAAAAGCTGCCCGCAATTTCAATCCACCCGCTGCTATGTGCGGCAAAGTCTGTGTGGTAGAGGTCGAAGAGATCGTAGAGACCGGCTCACTCTACCCTGACAGCATCCATTTGCCAGGCATCTACGTGCATCGCCTTTTTCAGGGTGAACACGAAAAGCGCATCGAACAACGTACCGTACAGGAGGCCTGAGTCATGGCATGGGACCGAAATCAAATGGCCGCACGCGCAGGTCAGGAACTACAAGATGGCTGGTACGTCAACTTAGGCATTGGCATTCCAACGCTCGTGTCGAACTACATTCCCGATGGCGTAGAGGTCACTCTGCAATCTGAAAACGGCATGCTCGGCATGGGACCCTTCCCAACAGAAGACAACATAGATGCCGACATAATCAACGCTGGCAAGCAGACCATCACAGAACTCCCGCAGACAGCCTACTTCGATTCATCACAGTCTTTCGGAATGATTCGCGGTGGTAAAATTGCGATGGCTATTCTCGGTGCAATGGAAGTTGCCGAAAATGGTGACCTTGCCAACTGGATGATCCCTGGCAAGCTGGTAAAAGGCATGGGCGGCGCGATGGATCTGGTGGCAGGTGTTGGCCGGGTCGTGGTCATTATGGATCACGCCAATAAACATGGTGAAAGCAAACTACTCAAGGAATGTACACTGCCATTAACCGGTAAAGGCGTGGTTGACCGCATTATCACCAACCTAGGTGTACTCGATGTTGTCGAAGGTGGTTTAAAAATCGTTGAGCTGGCAGATGGTGTAAGCGAAGAAGAACTGCGTGCGGCGACAGCGGCTACCATTGTTTAGTTTTATTGTTTTACTTTGGCTTGACGCTCTGTCGTGGCATCCATGCCGGCTTTCGATGCCAGTCCCTGGCTCTACGAGGCACTTTTTAAAGGACGCCAAAAGTACCCAAAAGCGTCTTTCGCAGCCTCATTACCCTGCGGGTGCCTGCGGCATTTTTTGAAATCATCCGCCAATGGGTCGCGCTAAACGTACATCCATGTACACAGCGCTCACGCGCCGTCCCTGGCGCTTTGACCCGTCTCCAGCTGATTTCAAAAAACAATTCAGATGCTCGGGGTACATGAACTACCACAGACTTGTTTGCTCTGTCTTGCTGCTTCGCCTTTTAAAGACTACAACGAGATAACGTAGGGCGGCATAAGCCGAAGGCGCGTCCGCCATCCAACAATTTTCACGGCATAAACGCTGCCGAAGCCGGAAAGGAATTCACCCAAACCTCAGTCGTGAGGAATACGCCTCACGTGAACCCGCCAGCGTAAGAGAGGGATGCGTTTCACACCGTTAAACGGACGCAAAGTCTGCTGCATCACACGCATATCTATCGAAGCAAAACACCTGGCAACCATTTAACTTCTTACTCATCGTCCGAAATAAAAATATAACCAGCCCCATAAATCGTTTTAATTATTTTAGGGTTTTTGGATGGATCTCTAAGTTTCGATCGCAGGCGAGAAACTCTTACGTCTATAGCGCGGTCGAACGCAAACTCATCACTGTGGTCATTTAAATCATCACAAAGCTGAGCACGTGTGACCAACCTGTTGGCGTGCGTTAGAAAATACTGCAACAGGTTAACTTCACTGGCACTAAGCTTTACCTCAACACCTTCAGCATCAGTCAATTCGAATTTTGAGCAGTCCATCGTCCAGCCGGAAAATTTATACACGGTTGAATGATGTACTGGTTCATTAGGTGTTTTGCGTCGAATTAGCGCCCTGACACGCGCAATCACTTCTGCCATTTCGAAGGGTTTAGCCAGGTAGTCATCGGCACCAAGCTCAAGCCCGACAATCTTATCCTGCAATGCTGCACGACCAGATATAACCAGTATTGCTGCATCACCCGCCCTTGCGATACTACTGACCAGATTAAGTCCATCTTTGTCCGGCAGACCGAGATCGACAATGCAAAGATCCGGTGCCGACTGCAGTAAGGCCTTCTCAAAATCGATAGCACGTCTGAAGCCCTGAACATCATAACCCGCATCACTCAAGCTCTCGGTCAGTAGCTTAAGAATCTCCGGGGAATCTTCAACAATGGCTATCTGTTGTTGTTCAGTCACTTGCACTTCGCCTGCACAAGTGCCGTTTCCAGCGCGCTGAAATCAAACGGTTTGGCCAATAAACAATACTTATCCGCGGCCCGCTGACGCAGAGGGTCATCTTTTGGCAGACCAGTAATGATCAACAGAGGTAGACCGTGTGGCGTTAACTCAGCGATATCCAAACCCGTACCAGATGCACCAATGGCAAGGTCAGTGACCACGTGAGTGAGCCCTTCTATTGCAACCAGTTTAGCGGCCTCCTGAACAGTAGTCGCTTCCACTACAGCATGTCCTGCGCGCCGCAAGTAAGACAGTACTGTTTGACGAACGTCATCATCATCGTCTACCAACAACACCATGCCGGGCTTTGCCGCCAGAACAGGCTGGTAGGGAATTTTCAACCGCACTGACGCACCACCTTGTTGTTGATTGCGTAGTCGCAGCGTACCACCGCAGGATTTTGCAAAATCAAATGCTGCGGTCAGCCCCATGCCGCGTCCAATCTTGCCAGACTTAGTTGAATAAAACGGTGCGAATGCATTCACTAACGCGTCTTCACTGAAACCGGGACCATTGTCATTGACTAACACTTCCATATGCCCGCAGGTGGTTTTTACCACCGACACACTAACATTACCTTCACCGTTACAGGCTTCAGAAGCATTCAACAGTAAATTCAAAACAGCATCCTGTGCAAAGCCCGGATCAAAAATTAAACGATCATCCGGCAGATCAACTGAAAACGACAATTGCATTGAATCGGGCACGGCTGCACGACCAAGCTGTTTTACGTTATCAAAAAAGGCAGCAACTTCCACACTCACCGGATCAAGCACTCGCTGCGCCCTGATCAGACTCAAACTGTCTATCAGTTCGGCACCGCGCTGCGCAGCTGACTTAATAGTCGCGCTTATCTCTTCAAGAGCCGGATCAGTATCTGTAGCAATATCGGCAAGACGCGCTTGCTGGCCCATAATTATGGTCAACAGATTTGAAAAATCATGTGCCATTCCACTGGTTAACTGCGATGCGAGTTCACGCCTGCGCACATGAGCCAGAGCGCTTCGTGCTGACACCTCTTCTGTAACATCAGTTGATAAGATATAAGCGCCAGCCACTTCACCACTCTCTTGTAAATCCGGTGACATAGCAAGCCGAATGAAACGGCCCGAGTCTTCGTCACGAAATTCAGAAACCGTCGCTTCACCCTTGAGTACTTTTTTAAAGTTGGGACGCACATGCGACCAGACATGGTCGCCCAATACCGTTTTGAAACTGCGACCGACGATGTCGGTTTTAACCACCGGCAAAATGGTATGTAGTCGGCCATTGGAATGGGTGTAGAAACCATCAGAATTCACGTGCGCTATATGTGCTGGCGTCATCGTGTTCAATAACGCCAGTTGTTCCTGATTTCGTGTTAACTCCTGTTTGGCTGCTTCCAGCGCCCTGACCGTGGCTGCCATTGCACGGTTGGCCTGAAATAAATCTTCTGTGCGTTGTCCGAGCTCTTCAGACAGACCTCGCGCATGGGACTGAAACAAGGCCTCCTGCTTTTTTATTTCTGTGATGTCGGTATATACGGTTATCCATCCACCCTGACCGAGCGGATTACCTTCGATAGAGACGGTCGTATTATTGGCCCGTGTGCGCTCGAAGTAGTGCGGCTCGAATGCACGTGCGAGCTCTACTTTTTCACCGACAAATGCATCGATGTCATCAATCGGCCCATACTCGCCTTTTTCAGATAGATATCTCAACGTATCGGCAAAGTCAGCACCCGCTGTGGCATAGCACTCAGGGAGGTTAAACAGGGTTTGAAAACGCCGATTAGCCAGTACCAGCTGTAGATCCTGGTCGTAGATTGATATGGCCTGAGTGATCAGGTTGAGTCCCGAGATGGTCAGGTCATTCAGAGATTCTGGCGAAATTTCAGACATTTGCGCTAGGTTATACCAGCTTTAGGCCAATTATTACCAGCACCCTGGCCTGTTAGATTTCGATAGATTTCTGAAAAACTCTGGTAGGGATATTCAGGCATACTGTCCGCAGCAACCACGCAGTGGAGGACACACATGACGCAAGCAGCCGCGGGGCTCGCATCGTTACCGGCGCTATTGGCGCGCAACGCAAAGCTGTATGGCTCAAAGGCAGCCTACCGTGAGAAAGAGTTCGGTATCTGGCAAACATGGAGCTGGGCGCAGGCACTTGAAGAGGTCGATGCTATTGCCTATGGCTTGATTGATCTGGGCGTACAACGTGGTGACTGTGTCGCTATTATTGGCCGCAACAGACCGGCACTTTACTGGTCAGGCATCGCCGTGCAAAAAGCTGGTGGCATTCCTGTTCCCCTTTATCAGGACGCCTCCGCTGAGGAGGTAGCCTATGCCCTGGGGCACTGCAATGCTCGTTATGTTATCGCGGGTGATCAGGAACAGGTCGATAAAGTATCGGACGTCAGCGACCAACTACCCAACCTGGCTCATGTTATATACCTCGATGATCGTGGCATGCGTAAGTACGATCACTCAAAGCTAACCTCGTTCAAAGAGATACAAAAACGCGGCCGTGAGCACGGTGATCAAAAAGAACTTGCGCGGCGTGAAGCTGAACTGACACCTGATAGCACCTGCGTCATCCTCTACACATCCGGTACCACAAGTCGGCCCAAAGGTGTTGTGCTGTCAAATCATAATGTCATTGAAACTGCTAAAAACAGCAGTGAGTTTGACAAGCTCAGTAACAAAGAAGAAATCCTTGCTTACCTGCCGATGGCATGGGTTGGTGATTATATCTTTTCAATCGGTCAGGCGCTGTGGACTGGCTTTTGTGTTAACTGTCCGGAATCACAGGACACAATGCAGGCCGACTTAAGAGAAATCGGCCCCACCTACTTCTTTGCACCACCTCAGGTATTCGAACGCCAGCTGACCTCGGTCATGATTCGCATGGAGGACGCAGGTAAGTTTAAGAAGCGCATGTTCGATCACTATATGAAAGTGGCAAAGCGCGTGGGACCGACACTACTTGATGGCGGTGATGTCAGCTTCAAAGACAAACTGAGCTATCGACTTGGGAAGTTTTTTGTCTACGAACCATTGAAAGACACACTTGGGCTAAGGCGTATCAGAGTCGGTTACACAGCAGGCGAAGCTATCGGTCCCGAGTTATTTGATTTTTTTCGCTCCCTGGGCATAAATCTTAAACAACTTTACGGTCAGACGGAGGCGACCGTATTTATCACTCAGCAGCCTGATGGTGGCGTGAGTTCAGATACCGTTGGTGTTCCCTCCCCCGGGGTTGAATTGCGTATTGATGACAGCGGCGAAGTCTTCTATCGCTCTCCCGGTGTTTTCGTTGAATACCTGAATAATCCGGAGAGCACTGCATCGACCAAAGCACAAGACGGTTGGGTTGCCACAGGAGACGCGGGTTTCATTGAAGATAAGACCGGTCAGCTGCGCATCATTGATCGGGTCAAAGATGTGGGAAAGATGGCAGACGGATCATTGTTCGCGCCGAAGTATGTTGAAAACAAACTTAAGTTTTATCCCGATGTTCTGGAAGCAGTAGTCTTCGGTGCAGGGCGCGACAAGTGCTGTGCGTTTATTAATATAGACCTGACATCGGTTGGCAACTGGGCGGAACGCAACAACATTGCCTATGCCTCTTATCAGGAACTCTCACAACATCCGCAGGTACTCGATATCATCGCAGGCCACGTTAACGAAGTTAATCAAAGCATCGCAGAAGATGAAATGCTCGCGGGCTGTCAGATCCATCGCTTCCTGGTACTGCATAAAGAGCTGGATGCCGATGATGGTGAAATTACCAGAACCCGAAAAGTCAGACGCGGTGTGATTGAAGAAAAGTTTAGTGATTTAGTCAACGCTCTCTATGACGGATCAGATTCCATCTATACAGAGACCGAAGTCACTTACGAAGATGGACGCAAAGGTAAGATTACCGCGACACTCGAAATAAAAGATGCTGTTGTCGTCACCGCCGCGGTACAGGCGGCATGAATACGCCCGTGACCGAACTTCAGCAAGATAACGCAGACGGCTATATCACCGCAGACGGTCGCAAGATCGGCAGTGTAATGATGGATCTCAGGTCCATTACCCTGCGCTTCGGTGGTGTGATTGCCATTCAGGACATCTCCTTCGATATAAGGCAGGGTGAAATTCGTGCCATCATAGGCCCGAACGGCGCCGGCAAGTCATCAATGCTCAATGTGATCAGTGGGTTTTACCAACCACAACAGGGTGAGGTCTGGTTTTTAGGTAAGAAGCGCCCACCATTGAAACCCTATCAGGTGGCAAGACAAGGCATCGCACGGACGTTTCAAAACATCGCACTGTTCGAAGGCATGACAGTACTAGACAATGTAATGACGGGCCGACTGAACCATATGAAAACAGGCTGGATTGCACAATCAATCTGGCTCGGCAGCGCCAACAAAGAAGAGAGAATCAACCGTCAGAAAGTCGAAGAGATTATCGACTTCCTCGAAATCCAGACTATCCGCAAAACACCCGTTGGCCGCCTGCCCTATGGCTTGAAAAAGCGAGTTGAGCTCGCGCGTGCACTGGCTGCGGAACCGGATCTCTTACTGCTTGATGAACCGATGGCAGGAATGAACGTGGAAGAGAAAGAAGACATGAGTCGTTTCATTCTTGATGCCAACGATGAGTACGGTACCACCATCGCACTGATTGAACACGACATGGGGGTGGTTATGGATCTTTCTGATCGCGTGGTTGTGATGGACTATGGCAGAAAGATCGGTGACGGCACACCCGATGAGGTGCGCAATAACGAAGAAGTCATCGCTGCCTATCTGGGAGTGCCCAATGATTAATTGCAAAGTCAGTGACGGAGTCTCTCATGCCAGCTGATTTCCTTTACGGTGTTGAAGTTGTTCTCAACGGCTTAATGGCCGGAGTCATGTATGCGTTGGTTGCGCTTGGCTTTGTATTGATTTTTAAAGCTTCGGGTATTTTTAACTTCGCACAGGGTGTTATGGCACTCTTTGCAGCGCTAACCCTTGTTGGAATCATGCAGGGTCAGGTGCCCTTTGCACATCTTATTAACGAGATTTTCGGCACCGAGGTTCACCACTTTGGCTGGGAAGTACCAGCTCTGCTGGCTATTCTACTCACACTGGTGGTGATGATCGCACTCGCGTGGTCTATACAAAAATTCCTGTTTAAACATCTGGTCGGACAAGAACCCATTATCCTTTTTATGGCAACCATAGGACTCGCCTACTTTCTTGAAGGACTCGGTGATTTAATGTGGGGTTCAAATATCAAGACACTCGATCTTGGTCTGCCACAGGGTGGTTCAAGATGGATTGAAGACGCCACTGCAGGTCTCGGTGGCGATGATTTTTACGGCTTTTTTATCGACAAGCTTGATCTCGTTGCAACGCTGGTAGCAATTGTACTGGTGTTGAGTCTAATCGCATTCAGCCAGTACACAAAGCACGGTCGTGCGATGCGCGCTGTAGCGGATGATCACCAGGCAGCTCTTAGCGTCGGCATTTCTCTAAACTTTATCTGGGTGCTCGTCTGGTCACTGGCAGGTCTTGTCGCACTGGTCGCAGGTGTCATGTGGGGGGCTAAATCGGGTGTGCAGTTTTCACTGTCGTTGATTGCGCTCAAGGCACTTCCGGTACTGATGCTCGGCGGCTTTACCTCTATTCCCGGCGCGATTGTCGGTGGCCTTATCATTGGCGTGGGTGAAAAATTATTTGAATACACCATCGGTGCACCATTCCTGGGTGGTGCCACCGAAAACTGGTTTGCCTATATGCTCGCACTGATGTTTCTGGTGTTCAGGCCACAGGGTTTGTTTGGGGAGAAAATCATTGAACGGGTGTAAGCAGGAAAACCGGATCACAAGCGGAGCGTCTTATGTTCTATCGTGAAGCCGGTGATTTCAAAACCTCTTATGAAGCAGACAACCAGACCTTCCCAATAGCATTTGACCGATATCGGTACTGGTTTGTTTTGGCGGTTGCCTTTTTAGTTATTCCGTTTGTGATCAATGATTATTGGGCTAACGCACTGCTGGTGCCTTTTTTAATTTACGCGATCGCGGCAATCGGTTTGAATATTCTGACTGGCTACTGTGGCCAGGTCAGTCTCGGCACGGGGGGCTTTATGGCCGTGGGCGCTTACGCTTGCTATAAGCTGATGACAGCCTTCCCCGATATCAACATCCTTTTCCATATTCTGTTGGCGGGTGGTATCACCGCGATAGTCGGCGCTGCGTTCGGGCTGCCGTCACTGCGCATCAAAGGGTTTTATCTGGCTGTAGCCACATTGGCAGCGCAGTTTTTTCTGGTGTGGATGTTCAATAAAGTGCCGTGGTTTTATAACAACTCTGCCTCTGGTCAGATCAGCGCACCCGAGAGAACAGTATTTAACGTGCCTGTCACAGGCCCGAACACAGAAGCCTGGGCAATGTATCTGGTCTGCCTGGTGTTCGTTACCTTGTCTGCCATTATTGCCCGCAACATGACCAGAGGATCGATGGGTCGCAAGTGGATGGCAATACGTGACATGGATATCGCGGCTGAAATTATCGGTGTTAACCCGCTGCGAGCGAAGCTGAGTGCGTTTGCAATTTCTTCGTTTTTTGTCGGTATTTCCGGTGCTCTGTTCTTTGCTGTATACCTCGGCGCGGTTGAAGTCGGTGAGGTATTCGGTATTACCAAATCGTTCCTTGTTCTGTTCATGATTATCATTGGCGGACTGGGCACTATCTTCGGTGCGTTTGCAGGCGCTGCCTTTCTGGTGTGCCTGCCGGTCGTACTGAAACTAATTGGCGTAGATCTGTTTGGCTGGCCCCCGGATCTCGTCGCGCACTTCCAACTTGTGATTGTCGGTTTATTGATCATGTTTTTCCTGATCAAGGAACCACACGGGTTTGCGCAGCTTTGGAGGGTCGCCAAAGAAAAATTGCGGCTTTGGCCGTTCCCTTACTAACCGTTTATTTCACTCACTTGAAGATTCTTGAGAGGAGACATTAATGAAACTTCAAAACTTAACAGCAGTAGCTCTAGCCACTGCACTCGCATCCGGAACCGCTATGGCGGATCTGGTTATACCTGATCTTAGCTACCGGACCGGTGCCTATGCCGCAGGTGGCACACCGTTCTCGGACGGTTTTCAGGACTACCTCAACATGCTTAACGCAAGAGACGGTGGCATCGGTGGCGAAGAAATTCGTATCATCGAATGTGAAACCGGCTACAACACAGAAAAAGGTGTTGAGTGCTACGAGAGTACTAAAGGCGAAGGTGCACTGATGTATCAACCCCTGTCTACCGGTATTACTTATCAGCTGATACCAAAAGCTACCGCTGACAAGATTCCATTACACACTATGGGTTATGGACGCACCTCTGCTGCCAACGGTGAAGTGTTTAACTGGGTATTCAACTACCCTGCAAACTATTGGGATGCGGCAGGTGTGATCGTCAATTACCTCCTCGGTGAAAACGATGGTGATCTTAACGGTAAGAAAATCGCTCTTGTTTATCACAATTCTGCCTACGGTAAAGAGCCTATCCGAACACTTGAAGCACTGTCTGAAAAGCACGGCTTTGAGTTCAACCCGATTGCAGTCGATCACCCGGGTCAGGAACAAAAGTCACAGTGGCTGCAAATTCGACGTGAACGTCCAGACTACGTGATGATGTGGGGTTGGGGTGTAATGAATCAGGTTGCGATCCAGGAAGCGGCCAACATAGGATTCCCAATGGAAAACTTCATTGGTAACTGGTGGTCAGGCGCTGAGCACGATGTGACACCTGCCGGTGCTGCAGCCAACGGTTATAAGTCACTGAACATGAATCGTATTGGTGACCTGCCTGTGTTCGAAGACATCAAGAAACATGTTCACGAGGCAGGTGAAGCTGCCGGTGACGGTTCTAACCTCGGTACTGTGCTCTACACGCGTGGAATGTACGCCGCCATGCTGGCGCAAGAAGCGATTGCCAAGGCGCAGGACATTCACGGCGTCAGTGACGTTACTCCTGAAATGGTACGTGATGGAATGGAAGCACTGGCAGTTACCGCAGATCGTATGAGTGAGCTCGGTATGGAAGGCATAGGCCCGGAGTTCTCGGTAACTTGTGAAGATCATGGCGGTTCAGGCCTCGGTATTGTTCAACAGTGGAATGCTGGCGACAATAAGTGGGTTGCACTGACCGACTACCTTGAGCCTAACGACGAAATTACCGCACCACTCGTTGAAGAAGACTCTGCTGCTTTTGCCGCAGAAAACAACATCACACCAGGCTGTTACAAAGGCTGATTGTGAACGAAAGGGGCGACCAACCAGGTCGCCCCATTCTTGTGTTCAGCTTACCCATAAGCATAATCCGGATAAATTGTTTTGCAGCAAGCTCAGGAAACATCACAACAAACAGTGGCAGAAACTGAAACCCTGCTCGAAGTTAATAACGTCGAAGTCATCTACAACCATGTGATACTCGTGTTGAAGGGTGTTTCACTGTCAGTACCAAAGGGCGGGATCACAGCACTCCTTGGTGGCAATGGAGCTGGCAAGACCACCACCTTAAAAGCGATATCAAATTTACTGCATTCGGAACGTGGCGAAGTCACCAAAGGTTCAATTAGCTATCGTGGCGAACCGGTTCAGGATATGGACCCTGAATCACTGGTGAAGAAGGGTGTCATTCAAGTCATGGAAGGACGGCATTGCTTTGAACATCTGACCGTTGAAGAGAACCTGCTAACCGGTTCATACACGCGACGTGACGGGGCCAGTGCAGTGGCTGAAGATTTGGAAAAAGTTTACACCTACTTTCCCAGATTAAAAGACCGCAGAAAATCTCAGGCAGGTTATACCTCAGGTGGCGAACAACAAATGTGTGCACTTGGTCGCGCACTAATGTCCAAACCCGAAACGATCCTGTTAGATGAACCATCAATGGGTTTAGCGCCTCAACTGGTTGAGGAGATTTTTCAGATAGTACAAAGCCTGAATGAAAAAGAAGGCGTGTCTTTCTTACTAGCGGAACAAAACACCAACGTCGCACTACGGTTTGCGCACTACGGTTATATCCTCGAATCAGGACGCATCGTGATGGATGGTCCCGCTTCCGAGTTGCGAGAAAATCCGGACGTTAAAGAATTTTATCTTGGCATGTCAGAAGAAGGACGAAAGTCTTATCGAGATGTGCGCAGCTATCGTCGACGTAAAAGGTGGTTAGCATAATGACAACAGATTTATCCGGCGAGCAATTTCTGCGCGAGGGAAAGCAGTTTATGACTGCCGCCAAACTATTCCCCGATGTGACAATCAACAACAGAGGGGATTTAGCATCCCTGCCCGTCCTCCGTAAAGACGAGTACTTTAAAAAGCAAACAGAAACTCCACCATTCGGCGGCATGCAGGTGACCAATGCCAGCCATATTTTTCAGTCACCCGGCCCCATCTATGAACCCGGTGGAATCGCCAGTGACTGGTGGCGTTTTGGACGCTTTGCCAAGGCCATCGGCATCAGCAGTGATGACATCGTGCTTAATACGTTTTCATATCACTTCACCCCTGCAGGTGCGATGTTTGAAAGTGGCGCGCATGCCGTCAGTGCGAGCGTGTTCCCATCGGGCCCTGGTCAGTCAACACAACAGGCAGAGGTCGCAGCCGCTATCGGTGCCACAACCTATGCAGGCACACCTGATTTCCTACAAACAATTTTAGCTAAAGCTGACGAACACGGCCATGACCTGAGCCGCTTGAATAAAGCAGCGGTATCTGCAGGCCCTCTATTCCCGCAAATGCGTGAAGACTACATGAAGCGCGGCATTGTATGCCGCCAATGCTATGCCACTGCCGATGTGGGCTTAATTGCTTATGAGACCACTGACTGCATCGATGGCATGCTAATCGATGACGATATCATCGTAGAGATTGTCACCCCCGGTACCAACACCACCCTGCCTGACGGTGAAGTCGGTGAAGTCGTGGTTACCGTATTAAACCCGAACCACCCGTTACTCAGATTCTCTGTTGGTGACCTAAGCGCCATAATGACCGAACCAAGTCCAACCGGTTGCGGCCGTCCAAGACTCGTCGGATGGCGTGGCCGCGCAGATCAAGCCACCAAAGTACGAGGTATGTTTATAAGACCTGAACAAGTCGCACGCATTGTGGATAAGCACCCAGGCATTGAACGCGCCCGAGTAGAAGTCAGTGCAGATGGCAGCCGTGATCAACTTACAGTGAAACTTGAATCTACAGATCACAACAGCCATGACCAGGAGGCATTGAACACAACCGTTGCCGAAATCCTAAAACTCAAAGCTGAAGTTGTTGTTGTACCGAGCGGTGAGCTTCCAAAGGATGGAATTGTTATAGCGGACCTTCGACCTGTACCGGGGGATTGATGGTTTCACCTGCGGTGGGCCTTAGGTTTTAGCTCGTTGCTCTGGCTTGTTGCTCTGGCTTGGCATCCATGCCGTGTTTCGATGCCAGTCCCTGGCGCTACGAGTCCCTTTTCAAAAGCGGAAAAGGAACCAAAACGCTTTTTCGCAGCTTCTTTGCCTGCGGGTGCCTACGGCATTTTTTGAAACCATCCTCCAACAGGTCGCACGAAACGTACATCCCTGTACACAGCGCTCACGCGCCTTCCCTGGCGCTTTGACCTGTCTCCGGATGATTTCAAAAAACAATTCAGATGCTTTGGGTACTGCAACTGAAAAAAATTATTGATGAGTTGTCCATACTGATATCTTATAACTCTTGTTGCTATGACGTTTGGTGGTAGCAAGTTAGTAGATGATTGGAAATCACGTAGGGAGGATAAGCTTGCGCATCCACCATGGCATCCCAATTATAGGGCACCGCTAACATACTTACTTCACCCCCGTGCGAGGTCGTCACCCCACTCCACATCAAAGCCGTGTTACGGTAGACCGATAAGACCAAACAATAGAGGTGCTTTTATGGGCAGCACGGTAAAATTTAATTGGGTATTGCAGATTGAAACCGAGGAACCGGTAAATGAAAACCACACCTATCAATTCGAAAAAATCGGTAACAGGATGTTTCCCATTGACACGCCTATCGATCTTATAGATCTTGATAGAAACACAGTCGCCAAAATTAAAATCACCTCTTTTATGAACATATCTGATCTTACATCAGGATCATTTGAAGTTATCAAGATATATACAGGTACCGAGAAATCAGTTCTAACTAACTACTGGATTGAAAATCAGTAACAACTGAATTCCACGGCACGCGGGAAAGCAGACTGGCAGACACCACCAGCGGATTACCACAAGCGCTACTAACCCAACTGATGCTGAGCACGCCATTTCTGTCTGAGCGCTTCTCCAGTTTCTTTAAAATCAATTTCTGTGATTATGCATTGCTTTATTCGGTCTACTCGAAAATGCCTGTACGCTAATCGTAGCTCGCACCAGGCTGCCAAAACCAGAGCATCAACGTAGTACACCAACGCCAGTGGCTGCACTGTGCGCGCACTTACGGCTTCATGTTGATCGGTATACTGTATTTCTAATTTTCTTTCATCACGTATAGCTTGCCTCAGCACCGATGGATCTATATCTGAGGGTGGAATACTATTCCAGTTAGATGTAAAGACAGATTGACTCAATAGGCCATAGGGATTCTCCTCTGGCAGTACATCGGTTATTTTTCTCACAACACTGCGTGCTGCATTTTCCAACCCTGGGTCTCCGGTTCGACCCAGCAGCGAAAGACCCACAGCTATCGCTTCAACCTCCTCTGCGGTAAACATCAACGGCGGCAAATCAAAGCCCGGACGCAGGATATATCCAACTCCGGCCTCCCCGTCAATTGGAACTCGCATCGACTGTAGAGCAACAATATCTCGATATATAGTGCGCTTAGTGACTTCAAGTGAATCTGCAATCTCCTGTGCAGTTAGTGATCTTCTGGAACTGCGAAGCAACTGAATGATTTCAAACAAGCGTGTTGAGCGATTCATGCGTTACCTCGTCTAGTGGATACTAGTGGGCTGTGTGGAAAGTTCGATAACACGCCTCGAAGCCACAGCCGCCATAGCTGCGTTAGCTGCGTTAGCTGCGTTAACCATGTTGATAAAGATCAGGCTCGACGTAGGCCCTGCTATGCCTGCGTTTCTTCGCGCAAGCTCAGCCGACTGTGGCTGTGAAAAGTTTGTTACCGAACTTCCCGCACAACCCACTAGGAGCTTGTCCGAGAATGACGGTCGTAGTGCTGATGGGCCCGCAGGAGTGTTTGGAACTTTATGTATAGCCTTTCATTCTATCCTGTTGGTCGCCTCGTGAATAATGCAGGCTAGCACCTCTGCTGACATGATCGTGTCAGCAGAGGTGCTAAGTTACTCCATGAAATCGAGGGAAAGCAAGTTATGGACTACACACTACCAAATAAGAAAGCACTCCCAAACCCGTCTTATCTTGTTGGCCTGCTACTGGTAAGCAGTGCCACCATTGCCTGGAGCACAGCCGGACTGTTCACGCGCGCAATTGCACTGGATAACTGGACACTTTTATTCTGGCGCGGTGTTTTTGGCGCTGCAGCAATTGCACTGGGTATCGGCATAGTCAGTCGCAAGAATAACCGGAGAAATAGCCCAAACAATACCATGAGACAAATTGTATCAATGGGATTTTACGGCTGGCTATTCGTTTTTGTATCCGGCATCGGAATGGTTATGTTCATCACCGCGTTAAATCATACCACTGTCGCCCATGTTTCAATTCTATATGCAACTGTGCCACTGGCAACGGCATGTGTTGCATGGTTTGTACTCAGAGAGAAACCGAGCAGTTACTCTCTTACTGCAAGCTTTTTCTCGCTGATCGGAGTCTGCATCATGATGGGGTTTTCAAGTGATGGTCACTGGATCGGCGATCTTCTAGCACTGGGCATGACGATCTGCCTTGCAGTAATGATGATCATAACTCGCGCCAACCCGGAAATTCCGATACTACCTGCAGCGTGCTTGTCAGCGCTGCTTAGTGCTGCACTGGCGTTGCCATTCAGTAGTCCGTTCACTGTAGAGCCTGAGCAATGGATCATGCTTATTCTATTTGGAGTGGTCAATTCAGCGCTGGGCCTCGTCCTTTTTATTATAGGGTCAAAATATCTACCCGCCATTGAAACCGCACTTATCACTGCACTGGATGCACCATTGGCACCGATTTGGGTATGGATACTTTTTAGTGAAGCACCAGGCTCCGTAACAATGCTTGGTGGAAGCATTGTGTTTATTGCGGTTGCTGTTTATCTGGCAACAGCACATAGACAATACTCTTGATTGTAATTTCAAAATTCAAAAAGCGTACAACTTCTTCGACTAAAGGTTAATAGATTATGACTGACCAGCTATTCAAATCAGGTCTTCAAACCAAGGCAATTAACTTGCTGGCTCACTGGAAAATTACCTTTCAGGCCCCGGTTGAAGACATCGATCGGATATTTGAACACCTAACCGAAATAACTCCTTTGGTGCAGGGAAAAACAGATAAGAACGGGTATCGCACTGCCAGCGGCTTCGAATACTATCGCCCGTTGGAAGGCACACCTACAGGTGCAGAAGAGAATATTAGAAAACGACCAGACGTTGATGAAATGTCAATATTGATAGAAAGAGATGAATCTTTATTGAAGAGAATCGTTGACGGCATATATCAAGTACATAGTTACTACGAGCCTGTGATTGTTATTAGCGAAGTGCTACGTAGCGAATGCAGAGGTCTGGACGATTCCCGTAACCCACATCGATGGTGGAATAAAGATGGAGATTGGAAGGCAGATAACCATGTCAGCGAATGAACATTTAGATGGCGTGGACCTTGGAATGGATGATCACCATTGACACACCCGACAAAGACAACCCGAATCGAAACTGGAATCGTCCTGACGCAGAGACTATTCACGGAACTTCAACAGGAAAAACACCATGACCAGCAGTAACGTCGGTAGCACTTTTCGCAAACTTCACGAATCCACCGATCTTTTTATAATGCCAAACCCATGGGATGGCGGTAGCGCAAAGATTTTTTCACGCTGTGGGTTTAAAGCATTGGCAACCACAAGCGGAGGTATGGCTTATTCATTGGGTAAGCGAGACGGATATGTCTCAAAAAACGAAGCACTTCGACACTGCAAGGATATTGTTGCAGCTACCAGCTTACCGGTTTCGGCAGATCTCGAGAAAGGTTATGGAGACTCACCAGAGGATGTTGCCGATATGATACTTGCCGTCGCAGAAACCGGAGTAGCTGGTTGCTCAATCGAAGACTATACCGGCAGACCAGAAATGCCTATCTTCGACAGAGCACTTGCCATAGAAAGAATTCAAGCAGCTCACGAAGCAAGAAATTCACTTCCGGAGGATTTTGTTTTAACAGCGCGTTGCGAGAAGTTTCTCTGGAATGAACCGGTACTTGATAAAGTCATTGAGCGACTACAAGCGTTTGAAGCGGCGGGTGCAGATGTTCTGTTTGCTCCAGGAGTTAATAATCTGGTTGATATTGAAAGCATAGTTCAGGCGCTGACAAAACCCTATAACGTCGTCATGTCTACACCCAACCTTTCATTTGGCTTAGCAGAACTACAGGAGATTGGAGTGCGCAGAGTCAGCTTAGGATCTGCCATGGCACAGCTAATTTACGGAACAACCATAGCCGCTATAAGCGAGGTAGCAGAGTCAGGCACATTTAATTTTGTTAATGAAGCTATGAATTACGAAGAGCTGGAATCATGGTTTATTGATTCTGCAAGCTAGTGATTTCTTTGCGCATAGAGTAGAAGGTGGGCCTGTCATAGCCGGCATGAGAGTGCTCACCCGTCACGAAAAACCCCAGAGATTCAAATACACTGTGGTTCTCTATCAGTTCAATGCGTACCTTGAGCGCCAAGTTGCTCATACCCTTCTCTAACGCATGCTGTTCAACGCCCTCCATAAGTCTGCGGCCGATACCTCTGCGCTGATGATCAGGATGAACGGCGAGTTTACCCACATAGAGAGAATCGTTTTGAGACGTTGCAAAAACACATCCGATCAGCTCTCCCCCTTCCGACGCCAGAAACAGCGATTCATCCTGCACTTTGGCAGCGACTGATTCAAGAGTCATGAGATGTAACGAAGAAGGCGGATCGATCCGGTCATCCATGTAAGCAAAAGCTTCCTGGAGTAACGAAAGAAGTGATTGCCAATCCGAAAAGCAATCATCCGCGAGTGCGATTTCTAGGCTCATGAGCTAATGGATAACGTATTCGATCGTTAGCACGGTGACCCACGTTCCCCCATGTTTCGAACGTGGCTTGTAACGTTAAGATCCGTATTCAATCACGTCTACTTGATTGAATATTCAGCGGCGCTACTGGAATAGCTAAATCGGCAGCGCCATGTGCAAAGCCAACACTCAAGACTTCAATATAAAGTCCGTACCCATCATTCCTTTCAACGCTTCAGGCACTGCGATACTCCCATCTGCCTGCTGATAGTTCTCAAGCACTGCCACCAGAGTTCTTCCAACTGCAAGCCCGGATCCGTTTAAGGTATGAACTAACTCGGTACTGCCTTCATCATTTCGGTAGCGCGCTTTCATGCGACGCGCCTGGAAATCTGTGCAATTACTACAGGATGAAATTTCACGGTAGGCGTCCTGGCCCGGCAACCAGACTTCGATGTCATAGGTTTTACTGGCGGCAAATCCGGTATCACCGCTGCACAATGTCACGACTCGATAGGGTAATTCAAGATTCTGTAATACCTGTTCTGCGTGTCCTACCAGCTTCTCAAGCGTGTTCCATGATTCTTCAGGTTCCACTATATGGACCAGCTCTACTTTCTCGAACTGATGCTGTCGAATCATGCCGCGAGTATCTTTACCGTAAGAACCGGCTTCGGATCTAAAACACGGTGTGTGAGCGGTGATGCTTATGGGCAGTTCAGACTTCTCTAATATTTTATCTCTAACGAGATTAGTCAGCGGTACTTCAGAAGTTGGAATCAAATAGTAGTTACTGTCACCTTCCAACGCAAAAAGATCTTCGCCGAACTTGGGCAACTGTGAAGTACCCAGCAAGGAATCACCGTTAACAATAAACGGTACGTTCATTTCCGTGTAGCCATGCTCTGTTGTGTGCAGATTCAACATGTACTGCGCTAGACAACGATGCAGCTTTGCAACTTCATTGTGCATAACTACAAAACGCGAGCCTGTTAACAATGACCCTGCCGTTGAATCAAGCCCGTTCTCAGCGGTGAGATCAACATGATCCAGCACATCAAATTCAAACTCACGCGGTGTACCCCACTTTCTTAGTTCTATATTCTGCTCCTCATCCTTGCCTTCAGGAACTGACTCATGCAGCAGATTTGGAACCGCCAGAGAGATATCACGCAGATTACCCTGTAACTCTGCGAGATCCTGCTCACAGCGTTTTAACTCTTCACCGAGATCGTTAACTTCAGCAAGCAACGGCTCTATATCATCGCCTTTGGCTTTAGCAGCTCCAATCGCTTTTGAACGTGTGTTGCGTTCATTCTGTAGCTCCTGCGTTTTAATTTGCAGGTCTCTGCGACGGGCTTCAAGCCCTTGCACTGCCTCGGTGTCGAGCTCGTAGCCACGCCGTCCCAATTCCCGGGCAAGCAGATCAAGGTCTGTACGAAACAGTTTTGCATCAAGCATGGAGGAGGTGTTTTACTGGCTTCAGAAAGACAGGAGTATAGCAACTTGCCCGTTAAAGCCACAGACAATTATTGCCGCCCGCATGGCCATGAATACGCCTTGAGAAACCCATGATCGAGCTATCGAAATTTGCCTAAAATCGCTGCACCCAGGGCCATTCCGAGAAATACAGCCGCCAGGCACAACGCGACATTGAGCACTACGTTAATTGCAGCAGATTTTAACTGTCCTGACTGCCATAGCTGCAACGTCTCCAGGGAAAATGCCGAAAAGGTCGTAAACGCGCCCAGTAAGCCTGTCTGGAAAAACAGCCTGGGGCCGACAGACAATTTGGGGTCCAGGAAGAAACTACCGGCGAGCAACCCGATCAGTAATGAGCCTGTCACGTTAACTACAAGCGTTCCCGTAGGAAAAGCCAGTGCTGGCACAGTCAAAACCTTAACGGTTAAATAACGCAGCGTTGCTCCCAACGCTCCGCCGAGCGCGACCCATAAAACAGCCATCACAGGTACAGATGGCAACTGACTAAAACTGACAGTCGGCGCTCGATGGCACGTTCAGTGCTTGCATTTGCCGATCTTTGAGAGGCAGGCATAATGAAATCGCTCAGGTTACTTTCGACGTTGTTCATGCTACTTTTTTGTAGTGCAGTTACAGCGAGCCCGCTGTACTCGTGGACCACAAAAGATGGTACACCAACCTACTCCCCCGACCCACCTCCAAAAGGTGTGTCTTACGTGATTGTCGGACCAGATCTGAAACCACTTGCAGGGCAGCCTGTCACACCGGGTGCTCCGTCTCCGTCAGAAAACAAGACACCCACAACAACCGCAGCTACTTCTAGCAACCTGGTATTGACTCCTTCGCCTGGCAGTAAAAGCAACGCTACCAAGACTTCTGCAAAATCACCAAGCTCCAAATGGAAACCGGTAGTCTACGCAGATGATCCGAATCCGACAGCCAATAAGCCGAAAATCAGTGCTGCCGTATCAACACCCGTGGAAGACCCGCTGCAGTCAAATCAACAGACTATTCAATACTCAAAAGAGTGTTTCAAGGTAAGGCAGAAGGTACTGTTGCTCGAAAGCCAGTTCGCAAATGCACTGACTGCACAGCAGATGGATGACGCCATCGTCCGGCTTAACGTATTCAGAAACGAAAACAAAGGCAATTGCGGATTATAACAATTCTGCAAAACCGACATGCGCTAGTAGGAATCTTATTCACTCGCACTCTTTAGCGTGCGATATCCGAATACCACTCGATTAATAGCTGTGATTGCACAAATAAAAGCAAACACATAAGCGATCAACGGAAAGTGAGCAGGGAAAAGACACATCAGTACAAAACAAATCACTGTCTCAGTACCTTCTGCCAGACCATTCAAATAATAAAAACCCTTGTATCCAAAGTCCGGATGTTGAATGGCGTGCTTTTCGGCCATAGACGAGAAGGCCAGAAAACTCGCACCTGTTCCAACAAAACTGGCAACCAGGACGGCTGCCGGCAGGGCATTACTTGCAACGCTTGCCAATGCAAATCCTAACGGGAATACTGCATAAAATATAAAGTCGAGCGTGATGTCGAGAAACCCACCGGCATCAGTGGGTTGGCTCAACCTTGCTATTTCTCCGTCTATTCCATCTGCAAATCGGTTGAGCAGCAATAAAATTAATGCGGGTATGTAGAGCCCGCCCGCTACCATTAACATGGCAGCTATACCGAGAGCAAAGCCTGCGACACTTACCTGATCTGCATTGATACCCTTGCCTTGCAGGACCTCCGCACACTTTTTCAATGGCGGTTTAATGACTGGTACAACATATCTATCAAGCATCGTGTCTATCCTGCGCCCTATTCTCTATCGCAGCCCGGACAAATCCAGTATCGAGGCGTTAGCTGGTACATCCGCTTCATCATGCGTAACCAACAATGTCGGTAGTCTTGAAGCCGAATGCCATGTAAAGTCTCTTATCTGTCCACGCAGGGTTACATCAAGACGTGAGAATGGCTCATCCAGCAATAAGGCACACGGCTCTGATAACAATGTTCGCAACAGACTCACACGCGCGCGTTGTCCTCCGCTTAAGGTCGCAGGATCTCTATCTTGCAAACCTTCAAGTCCCGCGCTCTTTAAACTCGCACTCACTCTGGATTCCCGCTCTGACTTGCTGCCCCCACGCAATCCAAACTTGAGGTTCTGCCCTACACTCATATGTGGAAAGAGATAATCCTGTTGTAACATCAAACCGAGCTTTCGTTTTTCAACAGCTACATGATTGAGGCAAGTTTCTCCGAGCCAGACTTCACCGGTTGCTCGTATTCGCTTATTCAGCGTTCCAGTCAGCCAGCTTAGGATTGTTGACTTGCCACTACCACTTGGCCCCATCAGTACCAGAATTTCTCCGGGCGCAATTTCAAAGGATAACTGCTGACATAACATTGTGCCATCTGGCAGTTGTAAGCTCAGATTGTCTACACGCAACGGATACATTAGGTGTTTCGCTCCGCTCTGAAGTACCGTGGAATCCAAATCGCCAATCCGAAAGCAATCAATGGCAATATACTCTGCACTGATGCAAGCACCGCTATCACTCGCCTGTCTACACCACCGAAGCTTGTAACTAATTCTATAGCAATGGTCTGATGACGCCCGGCACCTAGTAACAGCGTTGGCAAATACTGAGCAACACTTACCGCAAGCGCTACTGCAGCCGCCTGGCAAACAGGCTTTATCAACAGCGGCAGCCGCACCCGGAACAATACTCGCCAGTAACCTGCACCGAGTACTGATGCAGCGCTATTCCAGTTAGGGTCTAACTCTCGCCATGCTACTGCAAGAATCAACACCACATAGGGTAATGCATAAACCCAATGTGAGTAGGCAACTGACAACCACTTACCATCACTACCGGTTAACAACGCCATCGCCTGCCATCCGAACAACAGCGTTACCTGGGGCACTAACAGCGGTATGTACCACATCCAGTCAAGCTTTGGCACTTTTTCACGCCGCTCTACTTCAAGCCAGGCAACCGCTGCAATCAGTGCGAAAACAGTGGTAAACAAAGCAAGTGTCAGAGTGGTAGTGAGAGGAGACGCAAACTCACCCAGGCGGTTTGTCCAATGTGAAAAAGTCCACTCTGTGGGGAGTACATTTGGAAATCTCCAGCGCCTTGTAACACTCCAGATGAGTAACATAACAATTGTTAGCATGCTTAGCACAAGTCCACCAGTGGATATGCCTTGTGCAATGACGCGCCATATCGGCAGTGAATTGCCGCGTAGACCACTCTCACGACGGTGGTTTGCAATTTGGCTTATCGTTTTTTCCACTATCACAGTTACGCCGAACAGAAGACCAACCCCGGCAGCCAACACCAATGCACCTGCTGATGCTACCGCTCGTGAACCCGGATCGTTGACTAATGATAAAAGAAATACCGAAAAAGTTGGCGGGTTACCCGGACCAAGCAGAATGGCCATATCAACGACACTAAAATTAAATGCCAGTATGATTAAAAGTGTTAAACGGATGCGTGGATACAGCAGCGGTAGTATTAATCGGCTCCAGCAACGCGCAGGAGCATAGCCAAGTGTTCTGCCAATTCTAAGCGCTGCATCTACCCTGACAGCTGGAAGTTGCGCTGCAGCTGCCAGCAACAGAAACGGCGTCTCTTTTATCACCAGGCCAAGTATCAAAGACCAGCCGCTGCTATCAGGCACAACCCAGAGTGTTGGCGGTCTCTCCCATCCGGTTAACGAGGGCGATATCACTCTGACAAGCCAGCCACTTGGTGCGATTAAAAACAACAACCCAACCGCCATTGCTGCGTGCGGAACTGCGAGCAACGGTGGTAACAACCCGTTAAGCCATCGCCACAGCCTTGTTCCGTGAGCGCAGACGAGTGCCAGCATCGTCAACACCAACACCAACAGGGTTGCGATTATTGCGGTTTTTAACGAAAGAAATATAGCTGGCCAAAAACGCGGGTCAGCAAACAGCTCGGTGAATCCTTCAGAATCCGCAAGCGGTGGCAGCAAGCCAAACGCGGGTAGAACACTACCTAGCAAACCGATAACAATCGGAAACGCAAACAGCATAGCCAGAACAATTCCGACTATGCGTATCATTGCTGCACCGCAGTTCTGTAGTCAGAGACCAGAGAATTCACAGACCTGACGATACATTATCTTGAGGTTCTTGGATCTGCAGCTAGTTGCCGTAACGCTTGAGCCACTCTTCTTCAAGCGCATCCGCCCAGGAGGCATGAGGTTCGGGCAAGGTTATGCCAGTACCAATAGGTAAGGCCCAGGGACCAAGATCTACACTGGTAAACAACGCTTTGTCAGCTTCGGATAGCTTGTCGATATCGAGCACTGTCGGATCACCCCAGAACTCGGGATCGGCCTTACGCGCCTGTGCTTCGGCACTGATAAGAAAATTAGCAACAGCCATTGCACCGGCTTTGGCTTTTGCATTGTACGGAATGGTTACAAAATGCGTGTTACCTATAGTGCCCTCATCAAACGTGTAAGTACGTACGGTATCTGGCAGCTGGCCACCCTTCACTGCTGCACTCGCTTCATTCGGATTAAACGAAATAGCAATATCTATCTCACCGTCATCAACCATCTGGCGTGTGTTCTCTGCACTCGCAGGCCAGGTTTTACCCTTACCCCAAAGCATTGGATGCATCTGGTCCAAGTATTCCCAAAGCGGTGCAGTAACGGACGCGAAGTCAGCTTCACCCACCGGCTTTGACAATGCATCATGATTGTCGGTTAATTCAATCAGTAACTGCTTAACCATGGTAGTGCCTTGAAACACGGGTGGTGCCGGATAGGCAAACCGACCTCCGTCACTCAGGAAGTTGAGCAGATCATTAGCAGACTTTGGTGGCTCATCTACCACTGCTGCATCATAAATAAATACCAGTTGAGCCGCGCCCCACGGTGATTCCAAACCCTCTACCGGTACGGAAAAATCTGTGGTTAAAGATTCAGATGACTTGAGGGTTGAAGCATTCGGAAGATTGTTAGCAAAAGCCCCCCAGGTAAGCTCACCGCTTTTCATCGCAGCGAAGTTTTCACCGTTAACCCACATCAGATCAACATTGCCGTCAGTGTCTTTACCGACTGCTTTAGCAGCCTCAAGCTGACCGACAACTTCCGCTATATCACCGATCTTCACATGCTCGAGAGTGACACCGTATTCTTCAGATACACGATCGGCCGCCCAGTTCAGGTAACTGTTAATGCGGTCACTGCCACCCCACGCATTAAAGTACACAGTTTGCCCTTTTGCATCTTCGAGCACTGACTCCCATGCACTATCCACTTCTGTGGCGATACTGGAACCGGAAGTTAATATTGCTGCTACCAAAGCTACCTTGAAGTGACTTAGTATGCTCGAAAGATTTTTCATTATTGTGCCGCTAAGGGTGCTGCGGAAAGTTAGATTCCGCGAAACTGAATTACAGGAATTTATCGCTGCGATAATACCAGAGGCAGGATTTGCTTCCCATACTGATGACAGACAAAGAGCAAAGTTCCGGGGCCAATCGGTATTTTCACAGAAACGCCGTATTGAAGACATTACCCATACAACTCATAGGATGATCGTAGAAATTAAGTAGCCGGAATTGGGACCGGGGTTTTGAATCAGCGCTAAGAGCTCGGGATCAGTTCGTTAGCTGATGGCCTCGGTGACGCAAATACCGCAGCCACTTATACAGAAAACGGTTCAGCTGCCACGAATTATCCAGACCTCGAGTTTGGCGCTTAACGTGCTGCTGACCGTGGATATGCCCACTAACGACTTCTGCTGTTCGAGCATCATGGTAGACGCGCAGCATGAGGTTGGGCTCAGCCTGCGAGCGGACGGTCTCGCCATCCTCCTCTACAAAGCGGTACGTCAGTCGCAAAGTGCTGGTGTAGGGCGTTTTTTCTGTCAGTTGCATATAGAGCGGCAAACAGCCATCCACCTTCGAGACGCGGGTTTGTAGCTCGGCACTCTTCATATCAGGAATCAGTAACCGAAGCAGTACGTAATTCTGCTCATACAGCTCCATCAGGTTGCTGAAGCGACCTGTGGTTCTGACTTTTTGCTGTACGGGGCAGTACATAATTTTCTCGGTATTTCGCCTTTGGTTGGGGCGTGATTCGAACCTGTGCCATTGTAGGCCATAACCGGAGTCAAAAGCCTGACTTTGTACCCTGTTCGATGAGTGTAAATAACCAATATCTTCGAAATGCCAGGTTAAAGATGACAAATTGTTTCAAAAAGTGCCCATACCCTTTAAAATCGCCGGATTGGCCCGCAAATTGACTCCCGAGCGTCACCGAGCCTGAGTAATCAGACTCGCTGTGACATCACAAACACGTTTTAAGAAGAGACTGAATGGCGAAAGAAGAAGCAATTGAAATGGAAGGCACAGTGGTCGACACACTGCCGAACACCATGTTCCGCGTTGAGCTTGAGAATGGTCACGTTGTGACTGCACACATCTCCGGCAAGATGCGCAAGCACTACATACGGATACTGACCGGCGACAAGGTCACAGTGGAGATGACTCCATACGATCTGACAAAAGGCCGTATTACGTACAGAAGCCGTTAGTACGCAGAATAAAATCATTCGATACACAACAGGATGACCCGAGGCATCTAGCGCAATGCTTACTGCAATGGGCTAACGGCAATGGGTGATCTGTAACAAACAATTTGTAACGAGCAATTTGTACCGGTTGTTTTTACCGACCTCGACTTAAAAAAAAAGGCCCGCTATTTAGCGGGCCTTTTTACATCTGCTTATCCTGCGACAGGCTTATGCAGTAGCGCCTACGTTCTCGATTTCAAAGGTAAGCTCACCGAACTCGTCCACCAGCACTTTAACAGTACCGCCTTTCGATAACTCGCCAAAGAGAATCTCATCAGCAAGTGGCTTTTTGATGTTCTCTCTGATGATACGACTCATCGGACGAGCACCCATCTTCGCGTCAAAACCGTTTTCGGCCAACCAGCCTTTGGCTGAGTCAGTGATATCAATCGTGACGTTCTTTTCATTAAGCTGTTCTTCGAGCTCGAATAGGAACTTATCAACGACACTTAGAATAGTCGTTCGATCAAGTGGTCCAAACTGCACGATGCCGTCGAGACGATTTCTGAATTCCGGTGTAAAGAACTTGTTGATCGCTTCCATACCGTCTGAGGAGTGATCCTGCACGGTGAAACCAACCGACGGACGACTGATCGACTCAGCACCGGCATTGGTAGTCATGATTAGAATCACGTTGCGGAAGTCAGCTTTGCGACCATTGTTGTCGGTCAGTGTACCGTGATCCATTACCTGTAGTAGCAGGTTAAAGACATCCGGATGTGCTTTTTCAATTTCATCAAGCAACAGTACGCAGTGCGGGTTTTGAATAACTGCATCAGTTAGCAAGCCACCCTGATCATAGCCAACATAGCCAGGAGGCGCACCGATCAATCGCGATACCGTATGACGCTCCATGTACTCAGACATATCAAAGCGCATAAACTCGATACCCATCACTTTAGCAAGCTGCTTGGTGACTTCGGTTTTACCTACACCGGTAGGACCTGCCAGCAGGAAACTACCAATCGGACGATCTTCAGGACCCAAGCCTGAGCGCGACATCTTGATAGCTGAGGCTAGCTGCTCGATAGCGGGATCCTGACCGAATACCAGCATACGAAGGTCACGACTAAGATTCTTAAGCTTCTCCATATCCGTTGAAGAAACACTCTTCTCAGGGATACGCGCAATCTTTGCAATGATAGTTTCAATGTCCTTAACACTGATCGCTTTCTTTGACTGCTTAGGGTTCAAGCGTCTGCTTGCACCGGCTTCGTCAATGATGTCAATCGCTTTGTCTGGCAGGAAACGATCATTCACATAACGATCAGACAACTCAGCCGCCGCCTTAAGCGCATTGCTCGAGTATTTAACATCATGGAAGTCTTCAAAGTTGTCTTTGATACCTTTAAGAATTTCTACTGTTTCAGAAACAGACGGCTCTACGACATCAACCTTCTGGAAACGTCTTGTCAAGGCACGGTCTTTCTCAAAGATACCTCGGAATTCCTGATAGGTAGTGGAACCAATACACTTAAGCTCACCAGTTGCCAGCATCGGCTTGATCAGATTAGATGCATCCATCACTCCGCCTGATGCAGCACCTGCACCGATAATGGTGTGGATCTCATCAATGAAAAGAATCGCACCTTCTTCCTGTTGTAACTGATTCAGGATTGCCTTAAGCCGCTTTTCAAAATCACCGCGATACTTGGTGCCTGCGACAAGCGCACCCAAATCAAGCGAGTAGATAGTGCTGCCGAGCAGTACCTCCGGCAGATCACCTTGAACAATTTTAAGCGCCAGACCTTCAGCAATTGCCGTTTTACCGACACCTGCTTCACCCACAAGCAGCGGATTGTTTTTTCTGCGGCGGCAGAGAATCTGTGCAGACCTTTCGATCTCTTTGTCACGACCAATGAGCGGGTCGATCTTGCCTTCTTTGGCTCTGTTATTTAGATTGGTAGCGTACTTGTCGAGGGGAGATACTTCCGCTTCACCCTCCTCCATGCCAGCTTCACTGGACAGATCTTCAAGCTCGCTTTTGTCTTCATCAGGAATCTTGGAGATACCATGCGAGATGTAGTTCACCACATCCAGACGGGTAACATTTTGTTTGTTCAACAGATAAACAGTATGAGAATCCTGCTCACCGAAAATCGCAACCAGTACATTTGCTCCGGTCACTTCTTTCTTGCCGGATGACTGCACATGAAATACTGCACGCTGCAGCACACGCTGGAAACCTAGTGTAGGTTGAGTTTCACGATTGTCTGAATCATCAAGAAGTGGCGTGTTTTCATCAATGAACTCTACCAGCTCAACACGCAAAGACTCCAACTCACCACCACAGGAGCGTAGCACCTGGGCTGCAGTTGGGTTGTCAAGCAAGGCAAGTAGCAGATGCTCAACTGTCATGAATTCATAACGTTTCTCGCGCGCTTCTTTAAAAGCATTATTCAACGTGAATTCGAGTTCTTTGCTCAGCATCTCACGATTCTCTCTATATGATTATTTATTGTTTTGTATCTCATACCTGACGAAACTACGCCTCCTCCATATCACACATTAAAGGATGCTGATTGTCACGTGAAAACTGATTCACATGGACAACTTTTGTTTCTGCCAGATCTCGGGTGAATACCCCACAAACACCCTTACCCCGGTTGTGCACATGTAGCATGACTTGTGTTGCCTTTTCTCTATCCATACTAAAAAAACTCTCAAGTACCTTCACAACGAACTCCATTGGAGTGAAGTCGTCGTTAAGTATGACCACTTTATACATCGGTGGTTTCTTAAGCATGGGTTTGGCAACTTCAACTGCCGTTCCCGTATCTTCTTCGGAACTATTTAATAACTCTTTGTCAGTCATAGACCTACACTAAATCTGTCGACAATATTGATTGCAACTTTAAGCGAAACATTTTGATCGTTCCATTGTTTGGGGACACAGGGCTGTCGCTATGCCATTGATTTTTTTGACAATGACAGCCCCGCCCCTCCGTTCTTTCACGGAATAAATTATGGCGTCTGTGATCCAGGTTTCAAGCCTGACGGTCACAATATTCCAGTCTGTTGCACTGAACCTGACCCTCAGCTTGCTGCGGCAAGCCCCTGCCTGGCATCAACGTGTGCGCCAGACTGCAGGAAATCACCTGGGAAATCATCAACCATAATCACTTTTCTGGTGGCTACTGCCGAGTCTTTCAGTACGGAAGCGTCTGATTCTGTCAGATCGCCGGATTTCACCAATGAAGCCAGCCATTCAAGGTAATCTTGATCATATGGTTGTCTGAGCCCCTTATCTTTCAACGACTTTTCAATTGGATCAGCCGCAATCGCGAGATCCAGTGCTACCTCCAGGCAACCTGTGACGTCGTTCGGGTCCCGGCTGATATAGAGCGCCTCAGTGAGTCTGTCACGCGCTTCACCCGGCGTCAGCAGAATATTCGCTACTTCACGACCAAGCTTGTCATTTGGTGTTCGGAATCTGCGCCCTAGTGGGAACACCACACCACGCAAAATAACGCCAACCCACGGGCTCGGGAAGTTTCTTAAGATCTGATCAAGTGCAATCTGAGTCTGGAAGATACAGTGACGGACACTCCATTCAACCAACGGCCAATCAGCTTCGGGACGGCCTGTGTCTTCGTAGCGTTTAAGAGCCGCTGAAGCCATGTACATGTACACGAGCCCATCCGCAAATCTGCCGGAAAGTTTTTCTTTACGCTTCAAAGCACCACCAAGGAACAACAAAGCAAAGTCTGCCAGAAAAGAATACCCGGCACTCATACGTGCCAGACGCCGATAATACTTGGCAGGTTTTCCGGTCACAGGTGACTTGGCAAATCGACCGCGAGTTAATCCGTGGAACATAGCCTGCGCACCACTACTGACGGCATAAGCGATGTGTCCGGTCAGCGCTTCATCGAATTTATCGATAGCCTCTTCTTTATCTTCAATTGCTGCTGCCTGAATTTCTGCCACCAGATGCGGGTGACAACGCATTGCCCCCTGACCAAATATGATCATGCTTCTGGTAAGAATATTGGCACCTTCCACGGTGATACCAACTGGCACTCCCTGATAAGCGCGAGCCAGATAGTTACTTGGGCCCATACATATACCCTTACCACCATGGATGTCCATTGCATCATTTAAAACGGTACGCATATTCTCTGTGTTGAAATACTTGAGAATACCACTGACCACTGAAGGCTTTTCACCTTGATCCAGAGCAGCGCAAGTAAGCCTTCTACCGGAGTCCATTAAATAAGTCAGGCCACCGATTCTTGCCAACGCCTCTTCAACACCTTCGAACTTGCCGATGGGGATATTGAACTGCTTACGGGTACCAGCATAAGCACCGGTAAATCGAGTCGCCGCCATACCAGCAGCTGCACCTGACGACGGTAACGATATACCACGGCCAACAGATAAGGACTCCATCAACATACGCCAGCCTTTACCCAGATTATCCTGCCCGCCAATAATCCACTCCATCGGTACAAACACATCCTTACCGCTGTTAGGGCCATTCATAAATGCCTGGTTCAACGGAAAGTGTCTGCGACCAATACTGACACCATCAGTGTCGGTCGGAATCAATGCGCAGGTAATACCGATATCTTCTTCACCACCCAGCAAGCCATCCGGGTCATACGCTTTAAATGCCAGCCCAAGGATTGTTGCTACCGGACCAAGCGTTATATAACGCTTCTCCCAATTACAGCGAAGTCCCAATGTTTCGACACCATTGAACATTTGCTTGCAGACTATTCCCGAGTCAGGCATCGCCGCCGCATCAGAACCGGAAGTCGGGCCGGTCAGCGCAAAACACGGTATCTCTTCGCCAACTGCAAGACGTGGTAAAAAGTGATTGCGCTGTTCGTCAGTACCATAGTGCAGTAACAATTCTGCAGGGCCTAACGAGTTAGGCACCATGACAGTTGATCCGGCCGTCACACTCCTGGCTGAAATGCGCGTCACAATAGCTGAGTGGCCGAAAGCGCTGAAGCCAAGACCACCGTACTCTTCAGGTATCACCATGCCAAAAAATTTGTTCTTCTTGATAAAGTCCCAGATATGTGGCGGCAGATCATTGTGCTCGTAGGTAATCTCCCAGTCATCCAGCATTGCGCACAACTCGTTTGTCGGGCCGTCCAGAAAGGCCTGCTCTTTTGCGTTCAGTTCTGCTACCGGAGTCGACATTAATTTTGACCAGTCCGGGTTACCGCGAAATAACTCTGACTCCCACCAGACGGTACCCGCTTCAATTGCATCGCGTTCCGTTTGCGACATCGGTGGTAATACCGCTCGTACGTAATTCAAAAGCGGTGAAGTGAGCACCTTTTTTCTTATACCTGCAACATTGAGTATTACCGCTGCCACGATGAAGATCAGCGCGAGTATCACTGTTGCCACGGTACCGATGCCAGTGAGAAAAACGCCGAGCAGTGCCACCCCAATCACGGCTGAAATTGACAGCAGTGTCTGAGGGAAATTGGCCAGTACATAGGTGGCGGCAAGGATGATCAGGAGCCAGATTAAAATGGTCATAGGGGTTTCCGTTAAATAACGCTAAATCAGTCCACTGATTTTAGCTGTTATGGACCGTAACACAGCACTTACGACAGACCCGTAACGCTAAAATTCATAAATTGAATCAATCTAGACCTTAAAGCACAATGAAGTCTGAGATTCGTAAGTAATTGATTCTATTGGGGTTTTATGGGTCTGTGTGACAAGAAAACCGACTTAAGAGCAAATAACAAGCACTTAGCCCTGTTTTTTGTCACACAATCCATCATAGCAAGAAAGCTCCCAAAAACACCTCACCACCTGACAGATTAGCCGTTGAGAGATTTGCTCCTACCAGTTCTGTGCTTATGAGACTGGCACCAGATAGATCAGCACCAGATAGATCCACACCATCGAGTATTGATCCATCGAGGTTGGCACCGGATAAGTTAGCACCTGCTGTTGTCCTCTTCTGAAAACTATTTTTCGGGATATCGTAGAAAGGGGCTTTCCTGAGAAAGAACCGAAGCTATAGGGCCTATAGACCCCCTCACTGATCTTTAACCACGGGTACTACCTCCACCAGTGTTGCCAAGTGTTCCACTGTTGCTTTTACGTCTGCCAGCTTTCTGCTTACCACGTTTAACACCGACATCTGATCTGGGTTTACGTTTACTCTTTCGAGTCTTACGTCTTGCTGCAAGTATGGCAAGTGGATTCCTTCTAACTACCATGCTTGCTCATCCTCTGGCCTCTGCATTAGTTCCATTAATCTATCTGGTATCAGTAGATCGTTGAGTAACTTGTGTTGAGGAGCAGCCTTTAAGTTCTCATCAGTGATCAGTTGATCAAGT
>CALIHW010000077.1 GCA_938020525.1 uncultured Granulosicoccaceae bacterium
CGCAGTAGATCATTCATTCTCGGACAAGCTCCTAGGAAGCGGGTTTGCGCAGCAGTAAGCCTGCAACCAGCAGTCCATAAACGCACGCTAGTGCTACAGGCAATCCGTACGCAGAAGACAAGGTCATTGACCATCCACCGCCTACGGTACCCAGTAGTGCTCCCAGCCCCCACATGGCACCGAATGCCGCTGTTCCGTTGATCAATTCTTGTCCGCTAAAGCGATCTCCCAAAGATTTGAGGGACAGAGTGTAGACGCCATAGCCAGTGGCGCCGGCGATGACAAGGATGGGCCAAAGCAGCCAGCTTGAGATCACCCAGGGTACGGTTAGCGTCAATGCTGTGGTGATTATCGCGCACCAGGTCAGGAGGGTGCGAGTATCGTAAATATCTGACAGCCAGCCGATTGGGTATTGCAGAAGGACATTGCCGATAATGAGGGCGGTTAGTGCAAATGCAGCAGTGCTCTGGGTCAGACCGTTTTCGACACCATAAACGGGCAGCAAAGACAAGGTTGCTGCATCAAATACAGAAAATCCTGCAACTGCTGCTATCAGCATGGGGGCTTTGGGCACGAAGGAAAGAATGCCGGCGCTGCTGGTCTTTTCGACTTCGCCATTGACGTCTCGAATCAGTGTTATTGGTATGACGCCTGCGATGATGCAGCAAGTGCCGATTATAAAAGGTAACCAGCCGTCAGTGCCTATCCAGCCGATGATAGCGGGGCCGATACCAAAACTTAATGAAAGTACACTGGCATAGATCGCGACTATTTTGCCTCGGTGCTCATTGGATGAGGAGCCAACTATCCAGGCTTCACTGAGTACAAACAGAGTGGCTACCGACATTCCTTGAATCAGTCGGATGAAAAACCATGCGCCGAGGTTATCAAAAGTCTTGTAGCAAATGATGAGTATGCCAGTGCTAAGTGCTGCGAATGACGCTACCCGCTTGGCACCGAATTTTTTGGAAAAATGCGGAATAAACGGTGAAAAAATCAGAATGCCAAGAGGCATCATTGCGCTGTTTAGACCAATAATATTAGCGCTGACGCCACGCTCTTCGAGCATGAGTGACAAGAGAGGGTAGGTCATGCCGAACGCGAGACCGAAAACGGTAATTGCCGAACAGGCTGCAATAATGGTGCGTAGGTTGGACGAGCTCAGAGGATTTACCTTACTTACTTGTTATTGTTGCTTTACAACGAGGCTGAATGTTTGGCTGGCGTATAGTTTATTACCCGTTCGTTCAACGGATGATTCTGTCTGGCTGGCGGTGGATTGTCTTATGTCCTTGTCTATTGCTGCAAGCGTTTGGTGCGATCCGGCTAAAATGTCGGGGTTTCGATCAGTTATAGTGCATTTACCTGGATTGCACACCAACCTGAATTGATCACTGGTTAGACAGCAGATTTTCTATTCAGTAAAATAGGTGAAATGGCGGCCGAAATCGGTTGCTCCACATCCCTTTTATATCGAGATAAGCCCTTGCGTAGAGACGCAATACTTGCGCTTGCCGACGGAACAGTGTTCCGGGGCAGTGCCATTGGTGCAGAGTGCGTGGGAATCGGTGAAGTTGTTTTCAATACCGCGATGACCGGGTACCAGGAAATTCTCACCGATCCATCCTACTCACGGCAGATAGTCACATTAACGTACCCGCACATTGGAAATACCGGTGTGAATGACGAGGATTGCGAGTCAGATGCCGTTCATGCGGCGGGGCTGGTTATCAGAGATCTGCCGTTATTACACAGCAATTTCCGCAGTGAGCAATCGCTAGATGACTACTTAATAGTCAACAATATCGCGGCCATCGCCGACATAGACACGCGCAAGCTCACCCGTATCCTGCGCACCAAAGGAGCGCAGTCTGGTTGTATTGATGCTTCAGGTAGTCCAAATGCAGATTCGGCGATTGCCCGGGCGCGTGAATTTGAAGGTCTGCTCGGGCTTGATCTTGCCCAGGAGGTGACTGTCGACAAGCCCTATGATTGGCGTGAGGGAACCTGGCAACTCGGACAGAAAAGCTACTCCACGCTTAGTGACCAGAACAAACCATGGAATGTTGTGGCTTATGATTATGGTGTTAAAAGAAACATATTAAGGTTGCTTACTGATCACGGGTGCCGCGTTACTGTGGTGCCTGCAAAGACTCCTGCAGCCGATGTGCTGGCAATGCAGCCAGACGGTGTGTTTCTGTCAAATGGCCCGGGTGATCCTGAACCCTGCGATTACGCAATCGCTTCAATCACTGAAATTCTGCAACAGAAAGTACCTGTATTTGGTATCTGCCTGGGGCATCAGTTGCTGGCGCTCGCGAGTGGTGCGCAGACCATGAAAATGAAATTTGGTCATCATGGGGCGAATCATCCGGTGCAGGACATTGCAAGTGGTCGAGTAATGATCTCCAGCCAGAATCATGGCTTTGCGGTAGATGAAGATTCACTGCCGGATAACGTCGTAGCAACACATCGCTCCCTGTTTGATAACACCTTGCAGGGAATAAAAAGAACCGATACACCGGCATTTGGTTTTCAGGGCCACCCTGAGGCGAGCCCGGGACCACATGATGTTGGTCATCTCTTTTCAGAATTCACCGAACTGATGAAACAACATGCCTCGTCGTAGCGACTTAAAAAGTATATTGATTATCGGTGCCGGTCCTATTGTGATAGGGCAGGCATGTGAGTTTGACTACTCTGGTGCGCAGGCATGTAAGGCGCTGCGTGAAGAGGGTTATCGGGTAATACTGGTTAACTCCAATCCCGCGACCATCATGACGGATCCTGCAACGGCAGACGCTATCTATATCGAGCCGGTTGACTGGCGTGTGGTTGAGAAGATCATCGCACGTGAAAAACCGGACGCGATTCTGCCGACCATGGGTGGTCAGACCGGGTTAAATTGTGCGCTTGATCTTTATCATGAAGGGGTACTGGATAAGTACGACGTTGAGCTAATTGGTGCCAAGCCTGAAGCGATAGATTTGGCAGAAGATCGCGATAAATTCCGCAATGCGATGACAGAAATTGGTTTGGCAACACCGGAAGCGCGTATAGCGCATACGCTTGAAGAGGCCTACGCAGGTCTTGAAGATATCGGTTTTCCGACCATTATCCGGCCATCTTTCACTATGGGTGGCAGCGGTGGCGGCATTGCCTATAACCGTGATGAATTTACCGAGATCTGTACTCGTGGGCTGGATCTATCTCGAACCACGGAGATTCTTTTAGAAGAGTCTGTGCTTGGATGGAAAGAATATGAAATGGAAGTGGTACGAGACTCGTCAGACAACTGCATTATTATCTGTTCAATAGAAAACATTGATCCAATGGGTGTACATACCGGCGACTCCATCACTGTCGCACCGGCGCAAACATTGACTGACAAAGAATTGCAGATCATGCGTAACGCATCGATTGATGTGTTGCGCAAAATCGGTGTTGATACCGGTGGTTCAAACGTGCAGTTTGCGGTTAACCCTGAGGACGGGCGCTTAATTGTCATTGAAATGAATCCGCGTGTATCGCGTTCATCTGCACTGGCTTCTAAAGCAACTGGTTTTCCGATTGCCAGGGTCGCGGCAAAGCTTGCGGTTGGTTACACACTTGATGAGTTAAGTAACGATATAACTGGTGGTGCGACACCTGCGTCGTTTGAACCGTCCATCGACTATGTGGTTACAAAAATACCCCGCTTTACCTTTGAAAAATTTCCAAGTGCTGATCCTCTGCTGACAACGCAAATGAAATCAGTTGGCGAGGTGATGGCGATTGGTCGTAATCAGCAGGAGTCTTTGCAAAAGGCACTGCGCGGTCTTGAGACCGGCGTGTGTGGCTTTGATGAAGTGTTGAGTGCTACAGACCCTGATGAAATAAATGCCGAGCTTGAGATGGAGCTAACTCAGCCGGGGGATAAGCGTATTTGGTTTGTAGCGGATGCCTTTAGACACGGATACTCTTTGCAGCAGGTTCACCAGCTGTGCAAGATCGACCCATGGTTCCTGGTTCAGATAGAAGATATTGTTAATAGTGAAAGTGAGTTGCGTGGCAAGTCACTTGATCAGCTGGATGAAGCCGACCTGCGTGCATTAAAGCGTAAGGGATTTTCAGATAAGCGACTGGCGTACCTGCTTAATGTTGCTGAACGTGATTTCAGAGCATTAAGGCACAAGCTCGACATCAGGCCGGTATACAAAAGGGTTGATACCTGTGCTGCTGAGTTTGAGGCCAATACGGCTTATATGTATTCAACTTATGATGAAGAGTGTGAGTCTGCACCTGGAAATAAAGAAAAAATAGTTATTCTGGGTGGTGGACCGAATCGTATAGGGCAGGGGATCGAATTCGACTACTGCTGTGTACATGCAGCATTGTCACTGCGTGATGCAGGCTATGAAACTATTATGATTAACTGCAATCCGGAGACCGTGTCAACGGATTACGACATGTCTGATCGCTTGTACTTTGAGCCGTTAACGCTTGAAGATGTGATTGAAGTATTAAACAAAGAAAATCCTAAAGGTGTGATTGTGCACTACGGTGGTCAGACGCCACTAAACCTTGCCAATGAGCTTAAGGCAAACGGTGCACCGATTATCGGTACCTCACCAGAGGCGATTGATCTGGCAGAAGATCGCGAACACTTTAAGCGGCTTGTGGATAAGGTTGGTGTTAAGCAGCCACCAAACCGGACAGCTACTAATCTTGATGAAGCCATAGCAGCAGCAGAGCAGATTGGCTTTCCGTTGGTGGTAAGACCATCTTATGTTTTGGGTGGCAGAGCAATGGAAATTGTATTTTCTACTGATGAGCTGAAACGCTACATGGGGCAGAACATCCCTGTGTCTATTGATGCGCCTTTGTTGCTTGACCGCTTCCTTGATGATGCGACAGAGGTTGACGTTGACGCTATCAGTGACGGCAAGGAAGTGTATATCGGTGGCATTATGGAACACATCGAACAGGCCGGGGTGCACTCCGGAGATTCAAGTTGTGCATTGCCGCCATACAGTTTGTCGCCTGAAATACAATCTGAGCTCGAATCGCAGATGAAAAACCTGGTGCTTGAGCTTGGTGTGGTTGGATTGTGCAATGCACAGTTTGCGATACAGGGTAGTGATATTTACATTATTGAAGTCAACCCGCGAGCATCGCGCACCGTACCTTTTGTATCGAAGGCGACCGGAGTGCCGTTAGCCCGAATAGCTGCGCGTTGTATGACGGGTAGTACGCTTGCCGAGCAGGGTTATAGCAAGCCGGTGAAATCAAAGTATCATGCGGTCAAAGAATCCGTGTTCCCGTTTGTTAAGTTCCCTGGTGTTGATCCGTTGCTCGGGCCGGAGATGAAATCAACCGGTGAAGTAATGGGCAGTGGTCATAACTTTGCTGAAGCGTTTGCTAAAAGCTCTCTTGCCGCAGGCATGCAATTGCCTACCAGCGGATGTGCTTTTTTCAGTGTTCGAGATGCTGATAAGCCGCGCGCAGTTGAGCTTGCACGGCTGATTCATGAAGCCGGTTTTACACTGGTGGCGACAAGTGGCACACAGAATGCGATAGCTGCGGCCGGCATACCTTGCAAAGCGATAAATAAAGTTAAGCAGGGGCGGCCACACATTGTTGATATGATTAAAAACAATCAAATATCATTGATCATTAATACCACTGATGGTCGGCGTGCGATAGCAGATTCGTACCTGATCCGTCGTGAGGCGTTGAATCAGAAAGTCGCATACGCCACCACTTTGGCCGCAGGCGCCGCTATTACAGAAGCGCTCAATGAAGATGCCGTTAAGAATATATTTAGCTTGCAAGAAATACATGAGGAAATAGCATGAGCATGGTTCCACTGACAGCTGAGGGTGCAGAGACTCTGCGAGAGGAACTCCAGGAACTCAAATCCGTTCGACGGCCTGCTGTTATTCAGGCAATTGCCGAGGCGCGTGAGCATGGTGATCTAAAAGAGAACGCGGAGTATCACGCAGCGCGTGAGCAGCAGAGTTTTATTGAAGGACGTATTAAAGAGATCGAAAGCAAGCTGTCGCATGCGCAGATTATTGATATCACGCAGATGAAAGACGACGGTAAAGTAATTTTCGGTACTACGGTTCAGTTGCTGGATCTGGATTCTGATGAGTCTGTGACTTACAAGATTGTGGGTGATGATGAAGCTAATATTAAGAAAGGATTAATAAGTTTCAGCTCTCCATTGGCGCGCGCGATTATCGGAAAACATGAAGGTGATGAAGTTAACTTTGATGCACCGGGCGGCACGCGTGAGTATGAGGTTGAGAAGGTTAGTTATATTTAAGTTGGTGTCTGTGGTTGGCGACCTTTGTAGTTAGCGTGTAAGGAAGATTGGAAGCTTGGAGATATTTACCGTAGCCTTTTGTAACGTGGCAAACGAAGCCCCGAATAGACATTCTCCCTCGGGAGGGTGTCGTAAAAACCCTAATTACCCGAAGCTATTAGCCGCTCACCGCAGCTCTCATTGAGCACGGGAATCTGAGCCTTATAATCACAAAATAGCTTAACAAGCGTCTGATAAAGCTCAGTAAGAGCTGACGAAGA
>CALIHW010000078.1 GCA_938020525.1 uncultured Granulosicoccaceae bacterium
ATCATTCATTCTCGGACAAGCTCCTAGGCATGTTTGCGACGATCATTGTCAGGCTGGCGTTGATCGGGAGCTGGAACTAACTCAGGATCATTGCCTTTTCGCCGATCGTGAAGTGCGTTTCTCATGCGTTGTACAATAGGGTATTGAGAAATCGGTATACGTCGACTTATTACGGTTATACATACTAATGCAATGCAAAGACAGGCTACAGCTACCACAGAGAACACCGTTTAAAAATAAGGTAGAAGCAGTAGCGGCGAAGGAAAACAGTTCAGCATGAAAAGAATGTATCAAACTGTTACCGAGCGAACTGCGTCACTGGATTGGCCTCAATACAAACATATCGGTAATCAAAGGTTGGAACTGATGTACAACAAGGAATATACCGTCTGCTGAGTAGATTTTTGTTGCCAGATTATAGAGAGTTGCCACACGCAAAGCCGGAAGACCAGGCCCATTGAAAGTTAAACCCGCCCAAATGGCCAGTGACATCAACTACTTCACCAACAAAGTAAAGCCCCGGTTGTGTTTTAGCTTCCATGGTTTTTGAAGACAGATAATCTGTATCGACTCCTCCCAACGTCACCTCCGCTGTTTTATAGCCTTCAGTTCCAGCAGGTATAACTTCCCAGGCAGAAAGGTTTGCAGAAATTTTTGCAAGTTGCCCGTTGCTGAGTTCGGCAATCGGTTTGTCTTTAAGATCCGGCCACCATAGTGCCTCAAGCTCGAGAACCAGGTTTTTCGGCAGATGATCATTCAGTACGGTACGCAGGACAGATTTGGGTCTTTTCGTTTTTACTTCAATTAGCAAAGTTTCAGCATTAACAGACGGAAGAAGGTCAACTGTTATTGCCTGGCCAGGGGTCCAGTAGTTAGAAATTTGTAGTACAACGGGACCGCTAAGTCCACGATGTGTAAATAACATCGCCTCTTCAAATGATGTTTTATCGAAGGTTATTCTTGTATCGATTGCATTGCCTGATAAGCGAGAAAACATGTTCTTGTATTCTCCATCAAACGTATAGGGCACTAGGCTAGCTCGTCGTGATGTAACTGGTAGACCGAACTGTTCAGCAATTTCATAGCCGAATGGTGTAGTGCCCATGCTGGGGATAGACAGGCCGCCTGTTGCAACCACGACTGATGAGGCGTAAAGCACACCCGAATTGGTTGTTACCTGAAACTTCTTGTCGTCGATGGAAGCTATGCCAGTGATATCGCATTCAGTACTGATTTCTGTGCCTACAGACGCACACTCATCGAGCAGCATATTGAGAATATCTTTCGCTTTGTTATCACAGAAAAGTTGTCCGTGAGAACGCTCGTGATAGGGGATATTGTGTTCAATGACCTTGCCTATAAAATCCCAAGCGGTGTATCTGTTTAGTGCAGACTTTACAAAATGCGGGTTGCTGCAGAGAAAGTCGCTTTCGGTAATGTGGAGATTGGTAAAGTTACAGCGTCCTCCACCTGACATCAGGATTTTGCGGCCGACCTTTTTGCTGCGTTCAAGTACGCGGACTTTCTTGCCGCGTAATCCTGCTTGCCAGGCAGTCATTAATCCGGCAGCACCGCCACCTAATATGATGGCGTCATAGTGTTTGGTCAACGGTTGTCCGGTTAGAAGGGGTTAGTGCGGAGACTATAGCAAATTGGTGAAATACGTTCGCTAATGTTTCTGTATAAAGTGAACTTTACGTTCTGGTTTAGCCTCTCCAGTACAGACAAGATTTTTTTAATTTCGCTTTGCCAAGGTATAAGTAACGGGAATTAGGCCTGGCATTTGTGACAGTCGAATTAAGGTGTTAATAGCAAACTTACGCGCAATAAAAAGCCCACATTATGTGGGCTTTTTGTTTAACAACTTGTTTTGATTATCTGTATTTCTCGGTCAACTGTGATCAGTATCTTTATCTTTAGTTTCTACTTTTTGTAGTTTGGGTTGCATTGTTTTAGGTTCTGATCTTCCCGCTGTGTCGTCGGTATTTTTGGAGGCTAAAGACCTGACCGTACTCTTCAGCTGGCTTGGTTGCAGCGGTGATACATTTTGCTTTGTGTCCTTCTTATCAGCAGATTGATTTACCTGTGCTTGTTTTGCCGAAGTTTCTACCTGTTGTAGCCCGCCGCTCTTTTTAACCGGCGTCTGGTTAGCTGGTCTTTGGCTATTGCCGGCAGTCGTTGTAGTGGAGCTGGTTGATTTGGAGTGCGAGTGGTTCTGCACTGTCGGTGCCAGTCCCGGGCCGCCACTATTGCGATGGTTGGCGCGCGGTGAAGCGGTACCTGGTTTCGGTTCAACGTGTGCAGGCCTGCAAGTTTGTACATCTCTGGTGGCTTTAACAGACTTTGGTACCGGTGTGTCTGTGGCAGCTTGTTGTGGTGTTGGTTTAGTGTTATCAGAGACTACTTTCATCGCTGGTGGAGATGACGGTGTGCTTGTATTGCCACTGTCCCTTGCGTCAGTCGGTGTGCCGGACTCTTGTTTCTGATTTCTGCGGCCACGGCGGTTATAACGGCTGCGTGGTGCACGGTTACCCGATGACTGACCACGTTGGCTTTTATCGTTATTACTTTGGTTATCGCCCTGTTCTTTGTTTTGGTTTTCAGTTTGCGTAGTCACCTTAGAGTCAGACGACGTGCTGTTCTGCTGTACAGCTCCAGTGGTAGAAGAATGACTTCGTGTGCTCGATTGCGCTTCTGCCGCCGGCTTTTCAGTCGATGTTTTAGTTTCAACCGCACGTGTGTCTTGTTGTCTATCCGCTGGTTTTGCTGAAGCGCTCTGCTGTTGGCTTTCACCTGGCTTGGCAGTACTACGGGATTCAACGGGTGATGCTTTGGATTGGTCGTCAGAGCGTGTATCCGTTGGTTTGCGCTGAGCAGTATTTTGCTGATCATTCTGTTGGTTGTTGTGCAGGCTGCCATTGCCATTGGTATCCCCATTGGCCTGGCCCTGGTTGCTTGTTGTGGCAACGTTCTGATCAGTAGTTTTCGCAGACTGAGGTCTTGCTTGTGACTGTCTGTTCTGGTTTGTACTCTGGTCGCTACTTTGGCCTGAACTCTGGCCTGAACTCTGGCCTGAATTCTGGTCAGAGTTTTGAGCTGAGCGCTGATTGTCATTACGCTTTTCGTTGCTTTGTGCGCTTTGGCGGCGCGTGTTTTGACTGTCTGGTTTCTGTTCACTCTGAGCTTGTGCTGTTTCGTTTTGAGTGACAGAACTTTCTCTTTGACTGCCAGATGCATTGCGCTGGTTGCGATTCCGGTTTCTGTTGTTACGATTGCCGGATTGCTGTGGCTTCTGATTTCTATTATCAGTATTTGCGTTGTTGTCTGAGCCCGTTTGGGTTGCAGCATTCTGGTTTTGGTTGTTGTTTTGGCCACGGCGCTGGTTGCGCTGTTGTCCCTGTTTGCGGGCATCGTCATTGTTGCCAGAGGTATTCTTTTTATTATCCTGGTTGTTCCCTTGGCCATTGTTACGGCGCTTGTCGTCCTGTTGATTGCGTTGGTTGTTATTGCGACCGCTACGCTTGGGTCGTTGATTGCGATTGTTATTGCGTCGTGGCTTGTTGGTAGTTGCCGGCTTTTCTTCTTCGACTTCCTGAGTGCTGCTGCCTCCGGTAAAAATGGATGCGATTCTGCTAATAAGACCCACTTTGGCCGGTGCAGTTGCAACGGGTGCTGCCGGTTGTGGAATCGGTGAAGGAGGAGTGACGGTTTGGACCGCTGCTACTTCAGATTCTAGAATTTCCGCTTTGTCTGCCGCAGGTGTGTAACTGGTGGTTGTAGTTTCGGCCAGCTCGTGGCTTTTTAGGGTATTAGTTTGATGATCTGATTCATTTGATTTGATCCGCTCTATTTCATAGTGCGGCGTATCAAGATTGATATCGGGTACAAGTAACGCCTGTGCGTGGTTGCGCTCTTCAATTTCACGAATAGCTTCACGTTTCTCATTAAGCAGGTAGGTGGCAACCGGAACCGGCATCTTGATAAGAACACGGCCGGTATTTTCCTTAAGTGACTCTTCTTCAAATAAACGAACTAACTGCAGAGCCAGTGATTCGACTGTTCTGATGGTGCCTTGTCCTACGCATCTCGGGCAGACGATCTCGCTGCTTTCACCCAGTGACGGGCGTAAACGCTGACGAGACATTTCCATTAGACCAAAGCGCGAAATTCGACCGATCTGCACGCGTGCGCGATCTATTTTTGCCACTTCACGCAGTCGGTTTTCTACCTGGCGCTGATTCTTTTGCACCATCATGTCGATGTAGTCGATAACTACCAGACCACCGAGGTCACGTAATCTGAGCTGGCGACCAATTTCATCACATGCTTCAAGGTTAGTGTTGGTCGCAGTCTCTTCAATATCACTACCTTTGGTTGCGCGTGCTGAGTTGATATCTATCGAGATCAATGCCTCAGTATGATCAATCACAATTGCGCCACCTGATGGCAGTCTGACTTCGCGCTGGAATGCCGACTCTATCTGGCCTTCGATCTGGTAGCGATTAAAAAGAGGTACGTCGTCGGTATAGAGTTTTAGCTTGCGCAGGTTTTGCGGCATGTACTGCGACATAAAAGTCTGTGCCTGAGCATAGACGTCTGGTTCGTCGACCAGTATCTCACCGATATCACTGCGGAAGTAATCTCGTAGTGCACGTACGATGACGTTGCTTTCCTGATAGATCAGTGTCGATGGTGCCGCTTGTTCACCAGCACCCTGGATTGCTTCCCAGATTTTCACCTGGTAGTCGAGATCCCACTGCAGCTCTTCTGTGCTGCGACCAACGCCTGCAGTGCGCACAATGATGCCCATGCCATCCGGGATGACAAGGTCGTTCATGGCGGATTTCAACTCAGAGCGTTCTTCGCCCTCGATACGGCGAGAGACACCACCCGCGCGCGGGTTGTTTGGCATTAATACGAGGAAGCGCCCGGCAAGGCTTGCGAAGGTGGTGAGTGCTGCGCCCTTGTTGCCACGCTCTTCTTTTTCGATTTGAACCAGGATCTCCTGGCCTTCTTTAATACCCGCTTTTACATTTGGTCTGCCGCCGTCTTTGCGTGCAGACTCTGCGATGTATTCTTTCGCTACTTCTTTAAATGGTAGAAAACCGTGGCGGTCGGCGCCGTAATCTACAAATGCTGCTTCCAGGCTCGGTTCTATCCGTGTGATTTTAGCCTTGTATATATTTGATTTCTTTTGTTCTCGTGTCTTGTGCTCTATGTCGAGGTTGTCGAGTTTTTGCCCATCCACTATGGCAACGCGAAGTTCTTCGGGCTGCGTAGCGTTTACAAGCATTCGTTTCATTGAAGTTATCGTCCGGTTATAAAGGGACGGCACGTTCAACAGAAACTGCTGACCAGTTTTTTATCTCGCGTTTTGTACGTTGTTGAGAAATTCCTTTGTAGGGAGTCGTTCTGCTGTCGGCAGTTTACAATCTGGTGTTCGTGTCGAACCTGTTTGGTATTTCAGGCCGCCCGGTATGCAGAGGTCTATGTGGGGTCTGAGCCTTAGAGGCAAGAGACAATCGGATTGGTCGCCAGCGTTCGCCGGGACTGGATCCTTCCCAGAACAGATTAAGTGCAGGTCAAGGGCGGAAGATACCCGGGTTTGAAACTGCCCGAGTAGTAAAATCATTAGGTTTGGTATTGCGTTGCTTTGGTAAATCCGGCTGGGGCTCTTATTGATATGGATCATCGGTCGCCAGCTTCAGGTAATATAGCAGTCAAAAGTCATACCTTCAATCGGGCTTACCGACATTTCACGGTGTAAGCGGCTAAATTGCAGTATTCCTCGACGATATAGCAGCCCATATTTGAGCAAATTCCCGCCAAAGCAAGACAAGAAATCCACAGTTGCCGTGGGTTCGACCAACCCAATGCCAAAACCACAACAAAAGCCTGCAGCAAACGAAGCGTCAGAGAAAAGATCACCCGTACGCAATATCGAGATCGACAGCGATCACGATGGTCAACGAATTGACAACTTTTTGATTTCAACGCTTAAGACTGTTCCGCGTAGTTTGGTATACCGGATTTTGCGTACCGGGCAGGTTCGCGTGAACAAAGGACGTATAAAACCCTCCTTTCGTTTAACGGAGGGCGATATCGTCAGGATACCTCCTGTCACCGTACCGACTCAGCAGCAGGTCAGGGTACCCAGGTCAGTTATTGCCGAGATAGAGACATCAGTCATTGCTGAAGATACCAACTGGATAGTGATAAACAAGCCCGCTGGCCTGGCGGTGCACGCTGGTACCGGCGTGGCGTTTGGTGTGATTGATGGCATTAAAGAAGTATTTGAAGATCAGTCGATCAGTCTGGTACATCGGCTCGATAGATCCACCAGCGGTGTGATGGTGCTGGCTCGTCATCGCAAAGCAGCAGCCCATTTTCATGAGGCTTTAGTCAATGGTCATGTCAGCAAACACTATGCGGCATTGATTTGCGGTGTTTTACCAAAGCCACAGACGGTAACTGCTCGGTTGCTCAAAACCCATCCGACGCCTAATGAAAATCAGGTTTTGGTGGATCAGGTGAACGGTAAGAAAGCGGTGTCGCATTTCAGATGTCGTGAAACGGGTAAGCGATTCTGTCTTGCAGACGTTGAAATTGAGACCGGTCGTACCCATCAAATCAGGGTACACGCTGCATCCATTGGTCACCCGGTACTCGGTGATGAACGCTACGGTGACGAGAGGCTGAACAAGTCTGTCCGGCGCACAGGTGCTAGGCGTATGTTTCTGCATGCATGTCAGCTTTCTTTTCCTGATATGGGTGAGGGCTCTCCTCAACAAACACATATAGCGGCGGTGGATCCGGATTGGCTGGACATTCTTGATTTGTAATCAGCGCTGATAGTCAAAAAACTCGATAGCATTAATATCAGCCGGTACGCATCTGGCACTTAACTGCTGGCGATAGTCGTAGAACCGTTAGTGTGTGGGTATCGTATTGCGACTTCTACCAAGCTCCTAGTAGGCTTCTTTCTTAAGGTAATTTTTTATGAGTAATGATCATCGATGGGCGCCCGAGAGTCGTCGTTCCGGTTCGCAGTATGATCGAGGTCCAGGTCGAGACACCGGTCCGCGTAGTGAGCGCGGATGGGAGCGTAGCGTGATAGAGAAGATCGCTACAGAATCTTTCAAAGAGCAGCGTCGCGCCAGGCGTTGGAGTGTGTTTTTTAAAGCGCTGACATTCGGCTACATTGCTATTGCGTTTTTACTGGCCAGCCTGAATGGTGCATTTGATTTTTCTTTTAGTAAACCAGAAGCGCACACTGCGATTGTAGATATCAATGGTACGATAGCGGCAGATACCCAAGCCAATGCCAGACGCATTGCCGCAGGTGTCGAAGCCGCGTTTGAAAGCGAAAGTACCGCAGGCGTTATTCTGCGTATTAACAGCGGTGGTGGCAGCCCTGTGCAGTCAGGCAGAGTATTTGATGAAGTGCGGCGTATACGAGCCGAACATGAAGATATCCCGCTGTACGCAGTGATTGGTGACATCGGCGCTTCAGGAGCCTACTACATTGCAGCAGCTGCAGATAAAATCTACGCTGACAAATCAAGTCTTGTTGGTAGCATCGGAGTGCGTAGTGGGGGCTTTGGGTTTGTTGGTACGCTGGATAAGCTTGGTGTTGAAAGGCGCTTGATTACTTCTGGTGAGAACAAAGCTTTTCTCGATCCGTTCCAGCCAGTCAAGCAGGATGAAGTTGTGCATATGGAATCCGTGCTTGAAAACGTTCACGAACAGTTTAAAACTGCGGTCCGCGAAGGTCGTGGTGATGCTTTAAAAGAAGACGCTGAAATATTCAGCGGGTTGATCTGGACTGGTCAGCAGGCGCTTGAGAACGGCTTGATAGACGGACTGGGAAGTGAGATAACTGTTGCGCGGGAAATCTTTGCGGCTGAGAAACTGGTTAACTTCACCCCAAGAACTGGTTTGCTTGATCGGTTGGCAAGTGGTGTAGGTGTCAGTGTCACGGACCGATTGGTCGACTTATTTCTAAGGCCTAAAATTGAGTAACATCTGAATTCGAACCAATGCGCCGTTTTATACTGGGTAAAATTTGTGTCAGAAAAATCATAACGACAACTTGCCTCGTTTTAAGCCTATGCAGCTGCAATATGAAAATATACTTCACGGTGATGCAGACACGCAGGCTGCAGGGCAGCGACTTGCCAAACGGCTGCAATCATCAAAGCGATTGCACGGCACGGTCATAACCTTAAGTGGCGAACTCGGTGCTGGGAAAACAACATTTACTCGCGGGTTCATTCATGCCTGTGGTCATCAGGGGGCTGTTAAAAGCCCGACCTATACCTTAATTGAAACCTACTCCACTGACTCGATCGAGATTTGCCATCTCGATCTGTATCGGCTTGAAGATCCGGAGGAACTCGATTTTATCGGTTTTCGGGATTTGCTTGAGGCGGATAGTCTGCTGTTAATCGAATGGCCGGAAAGAGTCGCTGCAGTCGCGGATCTGGCAAAGATCATGATAGAAATCGAACATCGGGATGCCGACTCCCGGCTGATTCGTGTGCATTCGTCGCTGGAACTTTAAATTACCCTGTTTCTCCCTCTTGCCCGATTCGTCGAGGTCTAGCTCTGGATATTCGCCAGGATTCGCCGAATAGCGTTACGCGCTGGTTACTACTCGGTGGAATACCTGCAAAAGCGCTTTAAATTACTGAGCTAAATTGTTAAGTTTTATAGGGATCTATTGCCATCAACTCGAAGTTGATTTGTAATAAATTTGATACTAATAATAATCTGATCGAGCTGGAGTTACCGTGGCACACACTCGCCGCCAATTTATAACAGTGGCCGGACACACGCTTTGCGCTGTGCCCGTTGCTTTGTGTGTCAGTGTAAGTTCCAAGGCTCGGGCGCAAGCCTCGCAGGTGCAGGTGACCGGAGTGCGATTCCATGAAGATCGCGGCCGCATGAAACTGCATCTCGATCTCGACCGGTTGCCGGAAAAGCACAATGTTTTCACGCTCGAGAATCCACATCGGATAGTGATCGACCTGCCATCAAGTCGGGTGTCCACGCTGCTCTCCAAAGAACTGAAAGCTCGTGGCACGGTTCGGCGGATCCGCTACGGCAAACGGAATTTTGATGATCTTCGTATTGTGCTTGATATAAACGGCGCTCCCGGCAATGTCAGTAGCCGCTTGTATCAATTTAAAGGAACTGACAAGAAACGTATTGTTGTCGATCTTGGCATGGCTCCGGTCACCGCAGAAGAAAAGGACGAGCCGGTAGATGCCGCTGATCTCAGAGATATTATTGTCGCGATCGATGCAGGTCATGGCGGCAAAGATCCTGGTGCAATCGGGTACCGGGGTACCAAAGAAAAAGATGTAACACTCAAAATATCCAGAGAACTGTATAAGAGACTCAAACGCGCCAAGGGTTTTAAGCCAGTACTGATACGCGAAGATGATGTATATATGTCGCTGACCGAGCGCGTGCAGATGGCACGGCAGAATCGGGCTGATCTTCTGATATCTGTACATGCAGATGCATTCCCGGATAAATCTGCACACGGCACATCGGTGTATGCATTGTCTACCAAGAAGCCAAGTTCACGTGCCGCAGAGTTGCTTGCGCGTACAGAGAATCAAGCTGATAAATTGTTCGGTGAAATTGCAGTAGCTGAAACCGAAAAGCATTTGCATAAGACATTAATTGATCTGGCGCAAAACGCTGTTCTGGAATCAAGTATTGAGTGTGGTGATGTAATCTTAAAAAGTCTGTCTGAGGTAAGCACACTGCACAAGCCAACCGTAGAGCAGGGTGGTTTTGCTGTTTTGCGTGCACCTGATGTACCGTCGTTGTTGGTCGAAACAGCATTTATATCCAACCCGCGTGAAGAGCGTAAACTGCGTAGCTGGTTGTATCAGCGGAAGATGGCCAAGGCTTTATCTAAGGGGATTGTTGGATATTTTATGGATAATGCTCCGCCTGATTCTGTTATTGCTAGCTTGGTAGTTCAGCAACGCGGGTAGTTGTTTTCTTTTTTTTCCTTGTTCTCGCTTGAGCGGCTTGTCTAGAGCGGCTTGGCATCCATGCCGTTTTTACTCGTCCCGTCCATGGGACTCACCCTACGGGCTGCGCGCAAACCCCTCGCTTGTGAAAAATCGATCCCGTCGATTTTTTCGATGCCAGTCCCTGGCGCTACGAGTCACTTTTGTAAACGCACAAAAGTAACCAAAAAGCGTTTTCGCGACTTCATTGCCCTGCGGGTGCCTGTGGCATTTTTTGAAATCATCCTCCGTCGGGCCGCGCTAATGGCACATCCCTGTGCCGCTAGCGCTCACGCGCCATCCATGGCGCTTAGACCCGACTCCGGATGATTTCAAAAAACAATAATACGCTCGGAGCACTCTCACCGTTGGTGATTCGTTGGGTTGTGTTGCCCTGAATTTACTGGTTGATTAATCTCTGCCTGAAACTATCAGAGCTTATAG
>CALIHW010000079.1 GCA_938020525.1 uncultured Granulosicoccaceae bacterium
GGCATGTAAGAACGATAGCCGCCGGCAGGCATGTCACACACGTAAGCCGCCGGCAGCGCAAAACACAAATCCCAAAAAACTACCTAATCACCTCCTCAGTTGGATTCAACAGTTCAAACCCTTCAATCCGCAATCTAACACGTAGTAACCGGAAGGTATTTTCGTCTAGCGAGTCAAAGGGAATAACGAACTTTCGCCTGCTACGCAGGCGTGCAATCAGGCCAGCATTTTTATCAGTTGGAGTAAGCGATAAAATCACAAGCCACCGAGAAAAGAAATCAATCGCTGTCAGTTCAAATGGATCTTGCTCATCGTCTACAAACCAGCGGTTGCCGTTACGCCAGACAAGTTGTGTCTGATTGTTATGTTGATGTTGCTGATAGATGAAGCTGACTGCAATCAGTACTGCTAACAGTAGTTTTAACCACACGGAAATCGCAGTTAAAAACAGTGCAACAATGCAAAGGATATGCAGCGTGTAAAAGAATACCCGCCAGCAGCGCGATGGTTTAAGCGCCAGCAATAAGGGTTTGGCGGATTTTTCGAATGATGGTGTGGTAGCGGGAGGCGGTGTTCTCGCTGTTTTGTGGGTCGTTGATGTGGTCATTCAACAGGTCCATAATTTCTGGATCCTGCTCGTGCAACAGATCGCTGAATAACTGCTGTTCGTCTGTATCTGCTGCATCGTAGTGATGCAGCAGATATGTGCTCATTGCGGTGTCCAATTCTTTTGTTCCGCGACGGCACAACCACTTCAGTCTCGCTTTCAATTCCGCGTTTTTAGAGATTGCTCTGTACCAGCATTTTTTTGGTTTCAGCAATTGCCTGGGCCGGGTTCAAACCCTTCGGGCAGACTGTCGCACAGTTCATGATTGTGTGGCAGCGATATAGCTTGAACGGATCATCAAGCGATTTTAATCGCTCTTCAGTGTTCTCATCACGGCTGTCTACTATCCAGCGGTATGCTGCAAGTAGAGCTGCAGGGCCAAGATACTTGTCACTGTTCCACCAATAGCTTGGGCAACTGGTGGAGCAACACGCGCACATAATGCACTCGTACAAGCCATCAAGCTTTTCACGATCTTCTTTGGATTGCAGCCGCTCGCGGCCACCGGCAGGTTCTTTGTCTGCCTGCATCCACGGTTCGATTGCTTCGTATTGCTTGTAGAAGTTATCAAGATCCGAAACCAGATCCTTAACCACTGGCTGGTGCGGCAGTGGGTAAATTTTGATGTCGCCTTCAACATCTTCAATTGCCATCGTGCAGGCGAGTGTGTTGGCACCGTCGATGTTCATCGCGCAAGAGCCACATATACCTTCGCGGCACGAGCGTCTGAAAGAAAGCGTCGGGTCGATCTCTGATTTGATTTTAATCAGTGCATCGAGAATCATCGGACCACATGTGTCCAGATCAACGAAGTAAGTGTCAACCGACGGGTTTTCTTCGTTTGAAGAATCAAACCTGTAGATCTCGAACTTTCTTACTCGAGATGCACCTTCCGGAGCGTCAAACGTTTTGCCTTTTCTGACAATGGAATTTGCTGGTAGTTTGAAATCAGCCATGTTCAGCTTGCTCCGATAACTTGTAGTCGAACCCTAATATAAAGTCGTATAAACCGGTGTATGTTGCCATCATCAATATACCCGCTTTTTGGGTGGCACCGGGTCGACTTCGTCGGTTAATGTGTTCATATGTACCGGGCGGAAGTCAAAACTGACTTTGCCGTCCTGCACCCACGCAAGCGTGTGCTTCATCCACTGATCATCGTCGCGGTCCGGGTAATCTTCGCGCGCGTGTCCACCGCGTGACTCGGTACGCATGTTCGCACCTTCTATTACTGTTTGCGCCTGACACAGAAGATTTTCAAGCTCCAGTGTTTCGACCAGGTCTGTATTCCAGATCATGCTTTTATCAGAGACGCCGATATCGTCCCACTCTGCGACGATTTTATTCAGCTCTTCAACGCCTGCAGACATGGTCTCCCCGGTGCGGAAGACGGCGGCACGGTTTTGCATACAGCGTTGCATGCGATCACGGATTTGCGCAGCTCCGGTATTGCCGCTGGAATTGCGTACTTTGTCGAGTCGGTCGATCAGTTTGCCCGTTGCTTCTTCAGGTAGCTTTTTGTGTGCAGCTCCCGGAGTCACAACTTCTTTGGCGCGCAGTGCAGCAGCCCGACCGAAGACGACAATATCGAGTAGAGAGTTTGAGCCTAGTCGGTTAGCACCATGCACAGAAACACAGGCCGCCTCACCGATAGCCATCAGACCAGGTACGACCTGATCAGGATTACCTTCCCATAAAGTGACGACTTCACCGCGATAGTTGGTTGGTATACCGCCCATGTTGTAGTGCACGGTGGGTATGACAGGAATAGGGTCTTTGCTGACATCTACACCGGCAAAGACTTTCGCGCTTTCTGCAATGCCAGGCAGGCGTTCTTCAATAACCTCAGGACCAAGGTGCTGCAGGTTTAAAAAGATATGATCTTTTTCAGGGCCTACACCACGGCCTTCATTTATCTCTTGTGTCATTGAACGACTCACGACATCACGCGATGCGAGATCTTTTGCGTTAGGGGCATAGCGTTCCATAAAGCGCTCACCCTCAGAGTTAGTAAGGTAGCCACCTTCACCGCGCACACCTTCAGTAATCAGTACACCGGCGCCGTAAATACCTGTTGGATGAAACTGTACGAACTCCATATCCTGCAGTGGTAAGCCCGCGCGCAGTACCATCGCGTTGCCATCACCGGTACACGTGTGTGCAGACGTTGCAGAGAAATACGTACGACCACAACCACCAGTTGCCAGTACCACCATGTGGCCTCTGAATTCATGCAGATCACCGGTAGCGAGGTCCCATGCAATCACGCCACGACACTCACCGTCTTCATCCATGATTAAGTCGGTTGCGAAGTATTCTATAAAGAACTCCGCTTTGTGCTTCAAAGACTGCTGATACAGCGTATGCAGAATGGCGTGGCCGGTACGGTCAGCCGCGGCACAGGTGCGTTGTGCAGTGCCTTCACCGTAGTTGGTGGTCATGCCACCGAACGGGCGCTGATAAATTTTACCGTCGTCAGTTCTTGAGAACGGCACACCATAGTGCTCAAGCTCAATTACTGCAGGGATCGCTTCGCGACACATATATTCAATGGCGTCCTGATCACCCAGCCAGTCAGAACCTTTGATGGTGTCGTACATATGCCACTTCCAGTCATCCGGCCCCATGTTGCCGAGTGCTGCACTCATGCCACCTTGTGCCGCAACCGTGTGGCTGCGGGTGGGAAAGACCTTGGTGACACAGGCAGTTGATAAGCCTGCGGTTGCCATGCCCAGTGTTGCACGCAGTCCGGCCCCGCCAGCGCCAACGATGACAACATCGTGTTCATGTTTAATTACGTTGTAGGACAAGATTATGCTCCAAACGAAAGCTTGAGAACTGAGACGATACCAATGACACCGAACAGCACGCTGATCATAGTGATTACACCATTGGTGATAACGCGCTTGCTGGTATTGGCAATGTAGTCTTCAGCGATAACCTGCAGACCGAGCTTGCCATGGTACAAGCCGACACCAATAACCAGGATCATCAGTGTGGCGTTAAAGGGTGAGTTCATCCATGCGCTCAGGTTGGCATGCGACATCTGAGGCAGTGATGCCATCGAGAAGCAAAACCATATTGTTAGAGGTACCAGTGCAACTGCTGTTAGCCGTTGAACCCAGAAGTGACTTGTGCCGTGATTGGACATTGTTTTTCTCCTTCGCTCAGGAAGCGGCAAATGCCACTATCCAGGTTAAAATCGTCAGCACAATTGCGGCACCCAACGATGCTATAGCGCCTGCGTTTGCCTTGCTGACATCGAAGCCATAGCCCATGTCCCAAAGCAGGTGACGAATACCATTGCAGAAATGTGCGTAAAGCGAGAAGGTGAATCCAAAAAGAACCAGGTAGCCGAACCAAGAGCTAACCAGATTCTGAGTGCCCTCAAAAGCTGCCGGACCCATTGCAGCCTTCGCCAGTATCCAGACCAGAAACAGTGTGCCGATGCTGATCACCACGCCTGTGCCGCGATGCAGCACAGACATCATCGCCGTCAGAGGCAGTTTGTAAATTTGCAGATGCGGCGACAGTGGTCGCGAATCTTTCAATGCCATTGTATGTTCCGTTAAGTTTTTTGAATTCTTGGTATTGTAGTTGACGTGTTCTTAATGACTCAAAGTCATGATCAATCATGGTTGGACCGGTAGCGCCAGACTGTGTGATGCCGGGTCGAGAGTCTAAAAATCAGTGCAGCGACCATTACGCTCCCAGTCGCCATAGCGGGTAGGTTCCAGACCCTTTGGGCCACCATGTTCCGTCTGGCGGGGTGCTGTGTTCTCAGGTTTGCAGTCAGGGTTGTTGTCTTTGTCTGCTGCGGGATGCTGCTTGTCCACATCAGTTGCAGGCACATTTGCAGCCCCACTTGAGGCCCCATGTGCAGCATGGGTCTGATTGGCTTTGACTGATTTATCTTCGGTGTTAGTCATTTCAGCGCTTGGTGAACAAAGTGGCAGCGGTCAGCGTGTGCTGGTGGTTGATCCCGCCTATGTATTTTGACTCTCTATATAATAGCAAAGACTGCCGCAAAGGTCGCGCCTACAACGCTTGATTTTGAGCGCATTTATGCCTAAATCAACCGTCTGCAAAATGCATTGCTGAAGTACAATGAGCGCGAGGCAGAAATTCGTCTGAGTTGTAGTCGTCAGCGGAGCATGCCTATTGCTTCGTGTACATCACGACAAGCTGCTGTGAATTTGACGTTCACAGTCTTCGCAAAGAACAGGTAAGAAAATGAAACCAGAATGGCAGAATATACTAGCAGCGGTAAATGGCCTTGAAGACAACAGTCTGGTGCAGCCGGGCGAGACTAAAACGGATTCACTAATTTGCCCGCTTGCATCAGAAACCGTGCTGCACGTTACTGGCGATGGTGCGGAGTTATTTCTGCAAGCCCAGTTCTCCAATGATATTGGTGCACTTGAGCTGCCCGGTAGCCAGCTGACTACCTGGTCAAGTCTGAAGGGCCGTGTGATTGCTTTGCTCAGAGTGTTGAAAATTTCCGATGGTTTTTTGTTGCACCTCCCGACCGAGCTGGTTGAGCCTGTGCTTAAACGCTTGAGGCTGTTTGCGAGCGTTCCTGTGATGAAAGATGGTAAACCTCTGAAGCAGAAGACGAAAATCACCATCGAACCGCGCGATGATCTGCTTGTGCTTGGTGTTAGTGGTGACAAAGCGGCGGTGGCATTGACTGAAGATGGCACAAACCTGCCGGAAGAAACTGATGCGACTGCCGTGTTGGCGACAGGTGGGTGGATAACACGGGTAAGAGATACCGCAGATGCTGCTACACCGAGGTTTGAAATAGTTGCTGATGCTAAGCAAATCTCTGATTACTGGGGGGAGCTATCCCAAACCTGTGTTGCTGCCGCTGAAGCGGTTTGGCGGTTACAAAATATCGATGCAGGTATTCCCTCAATATACGCAGCAAACACAGAATCATTTGTGTTGCAGATGCTCAACTTGCAACATTTAGACGGGGTGAGTTTTAAAAAAGGATGTTTTCCGGGCCAGGAAGTTGTGGCTCGAATGCAGTACCTGGGTAAGTTGAAAAGACAGATGGTGCGCTTACAGCATGTTGGAACGGCTGCGCCTAAAGCAGGTGATGAGATCTATAAAGAAGGTCGTGATGCCGCTGTAGGCAAAGTGGTTGATGCGGTAGGCGACGCGGGAAACTCCTGTCGTATGCTCGCAGTCATGGCAATCGCAGAGTTGTCGGAAAAGCTCTACCTTGATAAGAATGCAGAGTATCCGCTGGAGCTTCTCGACCTCCCTTACGAAACCCCGTTGGCCAACTAATTTTGCCATGCTAAAGATATACGAAGCCGAGAACCAGTTTGATGCACAGCTTGTACTGGATAAATTATTGTCAGCTGATCTTGAAGCCGTGATGAAAGGGCAGTTTCTCTCGGGGGCTATTGGTGAATTGCCAACCGCAGGATTAATAACCGTCTGGCTTGTACACCCAGATGATGAAAGCAAAGGACAGATAATTGTAGAAGAGTTTGAAAGCCATAAAAGACACACCAACCCGCCGCAGAAGTGTCCGGGCTGTTCGGAAATTATTGAAGGTAATTTTATACTCTGCTGGAATTGTGGCGATGAACTACCGGAGATTGCCAAGAGCTTTTAACTGGTGCCAGGCAACTCCAACTACCGTAAGCTTGTAGTCCACAATGCCTAGCCTGGATTATTCATCAGGCGACAAGTAAATTTTGGCAAAATGCTATGTATGCAGATACAAACTACTGTTTTAGCACCTTTTTCAAAATAGTAGTATGTCTATTCGACGCCAGAAGAAATCTGGCGTCACATCTCGGCCCATCCTCTTCGGCACGTGGCGGGCCACGTTTCTCAGACGATTGGCCGACCTGTTTAGCCAGAATTCCTCTGGACGCCGAATCCTCATGAATAATCCAGGCTAGTGCGTAACCTCCCAGCGGTTTTTCAACTGTTTTTATAAGATGAGAGTATTCCTAACTGTAGTGCCAGATGTACAGACTGCATTGGCAATTAATCGTTGGTGTGAATTATGTTGGCCTTCCAGTGGTCGAAAAATTCCTGTACAGAATTACCATCTGACATTGGCCTTTTTGGGTGATGCAGATGAAGGTGCGCTGCAAAAATTGTCAGAGATATTTGATAACTTCAACCATAGTGCACTGACGATACAACTCAACAAGGTGGGGTATTGGTCTCATACCGATGTATTGTATCTTGGGTCTGATTTTGTAGATTCTTCTTTACAATCCTTGCATGAGAAATGCAGGCAAGCTGCAAACAGAATAGGCGCCCGTGGCAGCGCGAAGCGATATGAACCCCACATAACACTTGCGAGAAAGTTGCTAATACCACCGCCACCACCCTTGGTAGAGCCAGATTTCTCATTTGTGGCAACTTCCTTAGAGTTGTGGAGTTCCGTGCGTGAATCCAAGGGAGCAAGTTACAGCACTTTGGCTAGTTGGAATCTGGTGTAGTGCTTCTTAGAGATGTTTATGTTTTGATCTATGCATCCAGTGGGCTCACTACAGGCGCCATGCCGGGTCGGTTCATCACATGGGTATAGATCATCGTAGTGCTGACATCACTATGGCCAAGTAATTCCTGTACGGTTCTAATGTCGTAGTTTGCTTCAAGCAAGTGCGTAGCAAAAGAATGCCGAAGGCAGTGGCTGTTTACCTGTTTTGGGATTTTTGCTTGAGTTGCAGCACGTTTGATAGAGCGTTGAAGTGAAGATTCGTGTTGATGATGCCTTCTGGTGATGCCTGTACGTGGGTCAACAGACAAGCGGCTACTTGGAAATATATATTGCCAGGCTTTTTCCTTTGCAGCTGTAGGGTATTTGCGAGCTAGAGCGTCAGGCAGAAATACCTCACCACATCCCAGCTCAGTGTCAGCGTCATGAATAAGGCAGGCCTGCTCAATCTGTACTTCTAACGAAGTTACGCATCTTTGTGGTAATGGTACTCGTCTGCTCTTACCACCTTTTCCATCGTGAACTGAAATTATTTGGTAGTGAAAATCGATGTCTTTAATTCTCAAGCGTATGCACTCCAGCAGCCTAAGGCCAGTCCCGTACATGAGGGAAGCCATTAGCTTATGAGTGCCTGTCAGCTGATTTAACAGGTCGGTAACTTCGCTTTGCGTTAGCACGGTTGGCAACTTGGGTGGTCGCTGACTGCGAATATGGTTCAAATTCTCAAGGGGGCGTGCGAGTACCTCTTTAAAATAGAAGCACAACGCTGTAAGCGATAGGTTTTGTGTGCTTTTACTAACATTGCGGTGTAATGTCAGTTTGGACAGAAATGCTTCAACTGCAGGTTCTCCGAGGTCAGAAATATTAGTACTACAGTGTTCCAATAGAAATCTTTCTACCCAATGGCAATACGTCTGCTCTGTTCTTATAGCATATCTTTTTATCCGTAGAACAGATGATAGATGTCTCAAGCTGAGCTTGTGACTCTCTGGCAGGTCTTTAGAAAAAACCGGCACCGAAGGGGAAAGACCGCTTGTCTCTCTTGCGAGAGTGGCGTGGTTATACTCAATCGACTGTGCACTGGCTTTAAGGTCGTTCCAAGGGATGTCTGATGCCCACGGCACGCGTGCAGTTTTTTCTAAAAGGATTTGTACTGCATCGATGTATTGTGACTGCTGCCACGATTGTTTGAATTTTTTGGGGTTGAGTTTGTACAGATGTGAGAGGACAGAATTAGCCGATAAATCGTTAATGCGTTGCCCGTTAAAACAATTGAGAAATGCCTTTACATGTAAGACATACCAGCGATGTGCTCCCCTTTTAATGTTGGAATCGCAAAGCGCGTTTCGATAGGCGTGCCATCCGCTTTTGTCAGATTGGCGTGGCTTGAAATCGCCCTTGTCGAGCTGAGTGGTGTGACGAGGTCCGGATCCTTTTCTTTGGTTTGAATAGCTGATCGTAACCTCTCTACATCTAGATGTTACTAGAAACTGTACGTATAACCAGTATAATGCACATCTCAGCTGTAAATTGCAAATCACCACTATTTGTCTGTTATTGTTGTTCTTATGATTGCGTTGAGTGTATGTTTTTTCAGGTTTTCTGATTCGCTCGATTGTGTGGTCTGGCACAGCTAGAGACTGCTGCAATTTCCCGCAGTCTATTCCTGTAATATCCGCATCAGTCTAGTTAACTGTTAGCACCCATAAATTGAACAGAGAGTATGAAGTGGAAATCTATACACTAGAAATCTCATTTCCGTATGACGATAAAGACGAGTCGTGGAGTAGAACCATTGAAGTAAAGTCCGACACGAGCCTTGAGAAGTTACATCTATTCATACTAGAAACAATAAATTTTGAAAATGACCACTTGTATGAGTTTTACACAGGCAGGAACGCGAACAACAGGCAAAATAAAATACCGC
>CALIHW010000080.1 GCA_938020525.1 uncultured Granulosicoccaceae bacterium
ACATATCGCACAGAACTTGTGCGACTTCACTTACCGTAGTTTTTGATCTGATTAACTTCCCTTGTGTGATCACGCCAAAAGTTGCGCTACTTCCGCATCCGGTAAGACAGACATCTGTTTTTGAGCAGGCTGAGTAGGCTCTCACCCGTTTGGGTGAAGTAATTACTTTGATCAAATTTTATAGTCTGTGGATCGGAGTCGTGGTGGAACAGGGAAGTTCGCTCTTAGTATTTTATGCCAAATACCAGGTAAGGGTCTAGACAGGGAGCTAGAGAAGACTAAGGTGTCGCTCTAAACCCGCCCTGCTTTAACCACCCATGGCTTCAGTCTACTGGCGGGCTGGCCTTTAGCGCAAGTCGTGTCAGTTCGACTCGACTCTTACAACCTGTTTTACGATAGATCGCTTTCAATTGGGTTTTGATCGTATCGGGCTTTACGTTTCTGATTTCAGCAATATCTATGACGGAAGACCCTTTCACTAACAGCTGACAAACTTCAGCCTCTGAGGAGGTAAGCCTATAGGCAGTTGCAAGCTTGTGGCAGTCGATATCAAGATCAGCAGAGATATCAATCAGTGTAATCAATGCACCGTTAAAGTGACTGGCGATCTCGGCCCCGGAATCTCTTAATGGTGCGACTTCTACAGATATCTGTCTGTCGGTGTTACTTCCTACAACCTGAAATGCTTCTGCAAGAGCTGCGTTGCCAGACGATGTAGCGCAGCTGCTGTTTATTGCTCTGCGAATTGAATCTTCTGCAGTGCTCGATCTGCAGTGTATTAAATTGTCGCTACCTAAACTGATTGAACTGCCGAGATCGAATATCCGGTTAGCTTCATCATTGCTAACGATAATGGTGCCACCGGGTTCGGCAATACAGAGCCCTACGCGAACGTGATCAAGTGCTGATAAAACCGCTTTGTATTGAGACTTTAGAATTGAAAAAGTACGCCACAGCTCAACAGACTTGGCAGCATGGGGGAGCAGACTTTGCATTCTTTGCATGCTTTCATCCGGAATTGTCTGCATATGAGCTGGAAACTGGAAAGCGATATTGTCGGTCCAGCAAAGATTGTCATTCAGCTTGCATCCAACTTTTCGCATGAAACCCATATCGTTTCGGAAAAACTTATAATCTTCACGTTCATCGAGTTCGTCTAGATCTGTCCAGAAGTCCGTATCTTTCAACAAGGTTTGTTTTCTGTGCTTATGGACGAATTTCCAGGCAGCGAAGTCATACTTTTCAAACATCGCAAGAGTTTTTGTCATTTTTTCTGACGGGCAGTTTCTCCAAAACTCGCTGCCGAGGGAATAGCGCCATCGGGAATTGACATCGTTTTCCTGAAACATAATATTCGCGCTGTGCGCGCGAACGTAGTTGACGCACACATCTAAGGAGTTATCCCATCCTTCAGAATTGCTGGCAGCGTCGTAAATTGAAATTAATGCTGCTGCTTGATTCCCAGCCATACCTTCGTGTTTCCCTTGGTTTAGCACTTAATCCAGCGATCATTTTAGTATAAACAGTCAATTCTCAAAATGTCTCAAACTAACACTGATAGTTATCGATTATTGTTCGGGCAGGCGCATCCCCCGATTGGGGGATAACGTGCCTCTTTCGAGACTTTATTGGAGCTATAGGGGATTCAAAGCATCGACTTAGACCAAGTCCAATTTAAAATAATCCATAGTGTGCTCTCGGAATTTCAGCGTTCGCTGAAACTCGAAACTAAAGTTGAGATTTATGGCCGGAAGCTAAGGCAAGTCGAGCACGAAGGTAAGAAAATGAGCCGTGCGGGGTTGGTGTTAGCGGATGGCTGCCATTGGCGAAAGGGCTATGATCTTTTCTCACGCCTGGCTTCAAGTAGATCACGCACTATAATTCTGGGCACCCCAAGTGCACGCAATGAAGTAGAAACCACGTTATCTATAGAATCCAAAAGCTGGAATTTACGTTTGCCATTTTCTTCAACGAATTCGGGCTGGTGAGCATCTATCAAAGAAATAGCTGAACCACCAAGCTCTGTTTTTATATAGTCAACAGATGGCTGTACGTTTTCTACATAGAATTCAAAACGGCTGCGGAGCGCTTCTTCATGGTCGTCTGCACGGCCTCGTTTACCGGCTCTGGTGCGCATCTCAGCTTTACTGATTGACAGGTGCAGTACTTTTACAACCGGCACGTTTACGCTATTCAGATAGCCGAGTAGATGTTCTGCTGCAGCTACGGTTCTCGGGTAGCCGTCCAAAATAAATGGTAAGTCGTGGCTGTCGTCGCCGTCGCTGTTTTTTGCCTGCAGGATGGTGTCGATCTCTGCAGAGATGAGATCCTGCGTCCAGCGGTTAGGAATTAGCAGACCGCGAATGGTGCAGAACTCCAGCCATTCAAGCTGGCTGACATCTTCACTGGAAGCAGCGCGGTTGAATATTTCTTGCACCTCTGGCAGGTAGCGGCGTACTTTTTCAGTGAGCTCATCGTTGGTGTCGATGCTGTCGAACATGCTGACATCTTTCGAGAGCGAATATTTTTCTGCCAGAAGCTTTGCGTAGTTTGAATCTTCTTTTGAGCGCTCGACAGTGTTCCTCAGAATGCCACCCATTGATAGATGTCGCTCAGGATCGATCGATAGCATTTCGCACAGAGCCTGCGCCACCTCGCCTTTACCGCAGCTTGAAGGTCCGGTGAGAATCACCACACCTGGTCCGCGCAGGGAGATTTTTTCAACTCTGACCAGCGAAGGTGGGAGATACAAATTGGGGTTCATCAAAGGTGCCTGAATCAATTGGTTTAAATATACCGGTGGTCGGAGTTGTTTGTATTATGTTTGTTTTACTGGGGCTGAGACGTTTGTTCCTGGCAGATTTGTCAGCTACCGAGTTTGTCGAGCAGAAATTGTTTAATGTCAGCAACCGACACATCAGTGGAATTATCATCCGTTCTGCCTTTAAATTCTACAACGCCCTTCTCAAGTCCTTTATCACTTATGACTACTCGCATCGGTATGCCGATCAGTTCCATCTCACTGAACATGACGCCGGGCCGATTGTCTCGATCGTCAAACAACACATCTATGCCTGCGCGCTTTAAGTCTTCATAAAGTTTTTCTGCCTCGGCTTTTAATTTGTCCGATTTTTTCTTGTTGATTGGCAAGATCGCGACTTCAAACGGTGCAATTGGCAGAGGCCAGATGATGCCGTTTTCGTCGTGGTTTTGTTCAATTGCAGCTGCCGCCACGCGCGTAATACCGATACCGTAGCATCCCATCGACATCAAACGCGCTTTGCCGTTTTCGTCGAGTACACTAGCCTGCATAGCCTGACTGTATTTGTCACCAAGCTGGAAAATATGGCCGACTTCTATGCCGCGCATTATCTGTAGTTCACCCCTGCCATCGGGTGATGGATCACCTGGTTCAATATTACGCAGGTCTGCAGTGATCGGGTTCTCTGCGTCGCGTCCCCAGTTGATGCCGAAGTAGTGCTTGTCTTCGATATTTGCACCAGCACCAAAGTCTGACATCGCAGCGACGGTGTGATCTGCAATCACAGGCATAGGCAGTTTTACCGGGCCGAGTGAGCCAGGGCCGGCACCGACTGCTGTGCGTATTTCATTCTCACTGGCGAATTCCATTGGCGTTTTAACCAGCGGATGATTGTTAGCCTTTACTTCATTAAGCTGATGATCCCCTCTAACCAACAGCGCGATTAAGTCTGATTCGCATTCTTCTGAGGCATGGCAGATAAGTGTCTTAATGGTTTTTTCAATTGGCAGATTAAAGTTATCAATTAGTGCCTGAATCGTTTTGGTTTCTGGTGTGTCGATCAGCGTCATCTCTTGCGATGGTTCCGCACGTTCGTCATTGCAGATAGATTCGGCTTTTTCAAGGTTGGCTGCATAGTCACCTTCAGTGGAGTAAGCGATCGCATCTTCACCACTGTCTGCAAGCACGTGAAACTCTTTTGATCCCGAGCCACCAATGACACCGCTATCTGCCTCAACAGAGCGGAACTTCAAATGCATGCGCGAAAATATATTGGAGTAAGCCTGATGCATATCATCAAAAGTCTCTTGCAGCGACTCCGGGGAAGCATGAAATGAGTAGGCGTCTTTCATGATGAATTCCCGACTACGCATGACACCGAAGCGCGGGCGGACCTCATCACGAAACTTGGTTTGTATCTGGTAGTAGTTAACCGGTAGTTGCTTGTAGCTGCGCAGATCACGACGGGCGATGTCAGTGATAACTTCTTCGTGGGTGGGGCCCATGCAGAAGTCGCGCTGGTGGCGGTCCTTAAATCGCAACAACTCGGGGCCGAACTCTCCCCAGCGGCCCGATTCTTCCCATAATTCGCTAGGCTGGACCGCAGGCATAAGTAGTTCTGCGGCCCCGGTGTTGTTCATTTCTTCGCGGACAATATTTTCAATTTTGCGCAGAACCCGCAGGCCCAGTGGCATCCAGGTGTAGAGACCGGCGGCAAGACGGCGGATCATGCCGGCTCGCAGCATCAGTTGATGGCTGATTACCTCCGCGTCAGCGGGTGATTCTTTGGTGGTAGCGATTTGTAAATTGCTGGTGCGCATAGAGTTCTTGGTTGTTAATGTCAGATGAACGGGGGTTGTTGTAGGATAGCGCAACCCGCGAGAATTCATGCGGGTTACGAAAGTGTGGCACAGGGAATCGTCGACAGGAAGCGGCGTCCGGTGTGCGTTGTCAGGATGACGACATCGTCAGCTTTATGACGCTGCATGCACGAGCCGGCATCTGAGCTATCCTACGTAAACAACTCCAGAAAAAACAACTCTAGAAAAAACAACAATATGCCGGCGTGTTGCTCTAAGACCATAGTCACTGGTTGTGGGTAGTGGTTGCGAAGACACGAGATACGATCCGGAAGAATTTGCCCCGTACACAATTAGCTGATTGGCTGAAATTGGTTAGATCATTATAAAAATGCTAGACCCGATAAGAGAATGGTATCAGCGGAACTTCTCTGATCCGCAAGCAGTTATTCTCGCACTCATTCTTATATTTGCATTCCTGATCATCTGGTTGTTGGGTGGAGTGCTCGCGCCTGTGTTAGTGGCATTGGTATTCGCCTATCTGCTGGATGGTGTGGTGACAGCAATGCAGCGTTATCACATTCCCAGACCGCTGGCCGCGACTACAGTGATGCTTGTGTTTGTGTTCTTTTGTCTTCTGTTGCTTTTCGGTGTGATGCCTCTGTTATCGCAACAGGTAACTTCACTGATAAGAGAACTGCCGAATATGATTGCCAAAGGTCAGGAAGGATTGCAACGCTTGCCTGAGCTTTACCCGGCGATATTCACTGAAGAACAGATTATGGATCTGATTGGCAACGTCCGTAGTCAGGTCGGGCGCTGGGGTCAGAACTTTCTTTCATTCTCCATTGCCAGCGCATTGAATCTCTTTGTTATCGCTATTTATGTAGTACTTGTGCCGTTGATTGTATTCTTTGCACTTAAAGATAAACCATTGCTGCTTGGGTGGGCGCGCGGTTTTATGCCTAACCGAAGCCAGCTTGCAGAGAAAGTCTGGCATGAGGCAGATGCAAAGATAGCCAATTATATTCGTGGCAAGTTTATAGAGATCATGATTGTCTGGCTGGTCAGCTACGTGACCTTTGCGTTAATGGGACTGAACTATGCGGTGCTGCTTAGTTTTCTGGTTGGCATATCGGTAATCATTCCATTTGTGGGTGCGGTGGTCGTGACGTTACCGATTGCAATCATTGCCTACTTTCAGTGGGGCTTTACCGCCAAGCTCGGGTATCTGTTGGTGGCCTATCAGATCATTCAAATACTTGATGGCAACGTGCTTGTGCCATTGTTGTTCTCAGAAGTAGTTGATCTGCATCCGTTAGCGATTATTATCTCAGTGCTCTTTTTTGGTGGTTTGTGGGGGATTCTCGGTGTCTTCTTTGCCATTCCACTCGCCGCACTAATGCAGGCAATTCTTGATGCCTGGCCACGGCACAGGCATGGAAGTACAGATGACGATACCGAGCCGGTGAAACGTGGCTCTGATCGTCGGTTGAAAGCGCCGAGGAAGGCGTCCTGAACTCCTTTCTGAGGCCACCGATAAATCGGGGAATCGGAGCGACTAACTCTCGCCGCAAAGCTTGGGCTCGGACACTCCTGCTTTAACAGGGTGCCTCTTACTGAGTTGCGGAGCGCCGCAACTTTTTTCTTTGCGGCGATATCTTTATCAATTTTCCAGATCTGAGCCACGTCCCTGCTTGGGGAGGGTCAACGCGGGAGCGGCTCGGGAGGGGTTGTCGCTCACGTGGCGCCGCTTATTGTAATTATTTGCACAAGCGGAAAACCGACATCACCCCGGCTTTCAGACACCGCCACTTCATTGTCCATATGAGCAAATACCGTCAGACTTAGCTTGTATCACCCTGGCGCGATCAGTAAGCTATCGGCTCTTCTATGTGCTTTTTATAAGAGGCAAGCCAATGTTCCAGGGCAGTATCGTTGCAATTGTGACCCCCATGCTAAATGACGGTGCAGTAGACTTCGATGCTCTAAAAAAACTGGTCAAATTTCACGTTGATGCTGGCACAGATGCCATTGTTTCGGTTGGTACCACCGGTGAGTCCGCGACACTTAGCATGGCGGAGCACTCCGAGGTAATTAGCAAGACCATCGAATTTGCCGGTGGTGCGATTCCGGTTATTGCAGGTACGGGTGCGAATTCAACTACCGAAGCGCTTGAACTCACTGAGAATGCCAAGGCCGCCGGTGCAGACGCGTGTTTGCTGGTGACGCCGTACTACAACAAACCAACCCAGGAAGGTTTGTACCAGCACTTTAAGAAGATTGCCGATTCAGTCGATGTGCCGATCATTCTCTACAATGTGCCAGGGCGTACCTCGGTCGATATGACTGCGGCAACCACAGCGCGTCTTGCAGAAATTAAAAATATTATCGGTACCAAAGAGGCGCACGGCACGGTTGAGCGCATTAAAGAAGTCGTTTCTTTATGCCCTGATGATTTTATGGTTTTCACCGGTGATGACAGTACTGCGATGGAGAGTATTCTTGCAGGTGCACGCGGCAACATTTCGGTTACTGCTAATGTAGCTCCGGCAATCATGGCGCAGATGTGTGCAGCAGCACTGGCTAAAGATGATGCAAAGGCTCGCGAACTTGATGCGCAGGTATCTGATCTTCACAAGGATCTCTTTATCGAGTCGAGTCCTATTCCTGCAAAGTGGGCACTGCAGCAGATGGGTCTTATCAAACCCGGTATCAGATTGCCTCTGACACCGTTGGCTGACGATTGTCATGCAAAAGTGTCATCAGCACTAAAGAAAGCCGGTGCTTTGACCTGATTGTCGATCCCTGCCGGGCCACACGAACGGTCCGGAGTTATCGCTTCGTCACTTATGTTTGTGGCGGAATAGTAGAAGATAGACCCGCTGTTTTCTTTTATTTCCATTAGGGCGATGTCATCCCATGAGTGTGCAGTTTGCCAGTCTCGGCAGCGGTAGCAGCGGTAACTCTACACTGGTGCGTGTTGGTGACACGTTGCTGCTGGTTGATGTGGGTTTCTCTGCCAAAGCCATCACACAGAGAATGGCGACGCTTGATGTAAATCCGTCTGACCTTCACGGTATTCTGATATCGCACGAACACTCTGATCACGTTAAGGGTCTGTCAGTACTTGCACGCAAGCACGATATCCCTGTTTGGCTTACCCATGGTACGTTCAAAAAACTCAAAGATAAAAATCTGCCCAGCGTGGAGTTTCTACATCCGCATGGGTCATTCTGTATTGGTGACGCCAAGATTACCCCGTTTCCAGTTCCACATGATGCGGCAGAGCCTTGCCAGTACATTGTTGGTGATGGCTCTCGTCGATTGGCGATCGCGACTGATATGGGCTTTGTCACCGAGTACGTTTACGAGCAGTTGACCGGCGTTGATGCCTTGTTGCTTGAGGCGAACTACGATGGGCAGATGCTGAGCAATGGTTCATACCCCTGGGCACTGCGCAAGCGAATCGATGGCAATTACGGCCATCTCAGTAATGATCAGTCTGCCGCCCTTGCAGCCGCCCTTGAACACGCAGGGCTGCAGAAACTCTGTCTCGGGCATTTGAGCGAAAACAACAATACTCCTGATACCGCGCTGGATTCTGTTGCAAACCGATTACGTCGCGCAGATGAGGACGTACACGTGCTGCAAAGGTATAATTCCAGTCCCTGGTACGCGGTAGCCTGATTTGTACCTCAAGGTCAGAATGTTCTGGCCTCAGAATTACGCTCTCCGATTGCAGTCTGTTTACAGGTGCAGGTTTGGCGGGTTCGGTAAATCAATGCTTCCGCGACCCACTGCGTTAATACAGAATTACTAACAGAACCGTTTAAATCAGGATCGCCGATGGCCAAAAAGTCCAAAGCTGTGGTGTTCGACAAGAACCCCGGTCGCAATGCGCAAACCTATGGAATAGCCCGACAACTGAATACAGATGAAGATCTGATTCATGAACCTTCCGTTGGTGTGGTCGGTACCAAGGGCGACAGCCAGTGCTATATGGGTGTGCAACGAAAAGTTGAAGCGATCCACGAGCACCTGCGGCAAAGCATCGGTGATGGACCTGATCAAATGCGCTTGCGTCTGGTGCAACCTGAATACACTGTCGCCACGTCCGATGGAATGCGTAACGGTACTCGTGAAATGCGCTATTCACTGATTGGTCGTGAAGTAACGCATGACACTATCTGTGAGCACTTAAGTGCCAGTGGATTGGAAGGTACGATTGCAGTGGTTGCCTGTGACAAACCTCCGGTTGGTACACTTGCAGGTTTGCTTGAGCATAATCGTCCGTCGATTATTATGTCTGACGGGCCGATCCGTCCGGGTCGTGATTCTGTGACAGAACAACCCATCGATATCATTACCGGCTTTCAGGCTGCGGGTAATCTTGATGAAGATTTTAAAAAACGTATAGCGCGTGAAGCCTGCCCGGGCTACGGCAGTTGTGGTGGCATGTTTACCTACAACACCATGCAAACATTTATTGGTGTCGTGGGTATGCAGCCGTTACACATGGTCTCTCCTCCGTCTGATGATGCACGGCGAATGAACGAATTCCCGCAGCAACTGGTTGCTTATCTCAAAGGGTTGATTGAACGAGGTCATACGCCACGTGATATCGTCTCGCGTGATGCGATTAGAAATGCGGTTATTGTTTCGATGGCGGTGGGTGGTTCTACCAACGTATTGCTGCATGCACCCGAGATTGCGCGTGCTGCGGGTTTTAAGAGTTTCTCTAAAGAAATCATGTCACCGGATGAATTTAATCATCTGTCACAGCATGTAGTGCCGGTACTAACTGATGCCAGGCCTTACGGTGTGTACTCGATGGTAGATATTGATGAGAAAGGTGGTGTGCAGGTCATTGTTAAAGAATTAATGAACGCCGGTTTACTGAATGGCGATACGCTAACCTGTACTGGTGAAACACTTGCAGAACAGGTAGCCAGACTCAATACAGCAGACGTTGACGGTACTGTGATCTATCCGGTTGAGAAGCCTTATAAAGATACTGGTGGATTGCGTGTGCTTGGTGGCAACCTGTCGCCCGAATTTAGCGCAGTGTTGAAACTTGCCGGTGTGGAAGGTGGTCTTGAGAATAATCGTTTTGTCGGTCGGGCACGCATCTTTGATGGTGAGCAGTCATTACTTGATGCACTTGAGACAGATCCGGGTGGCTTTGCAAATAACGATATGGTTATTGTTCGCTACGAAGGACCGAGCGGTGCTCCTGGTATGCCGGAGATGCTCGATTCTACGTCGCGTATCACCACGTTATGCCGCGAGCGCGATATCGTAGTCGGCATGATGACTGATGCCAGGTTCTCCGGTGGATCTGTTGGCCTGGTGATCGGTCACGTTGGGCCTGAAGCGGCGCTTGGTGGCCCTATTGCACTGGTGGAAGATGGCGATGAAATCATTGCAGACCTTGAGGCTAATGAACTTAACTGTACCCAGCTGCAGGATGCAGCCACGTTTAAATCACGCCAGGCAGCATGGGATAAAGCAGTTGCAGATAACGGTGGTATTCACCCGCTATGCGGCGATGTAGATACCCGTTTGTTAAACCGTATGCGGCGTTCAGCTGTTTCTGCAGTGCAGGGAGCAGGTATGCATCCTGATCGTGAGCTTTGGGTGCCTGAACCGCGTGAACCAGAGATGAGTGGTTTCGTACCACAGAACAAATACCGGGAAGGTACACAAAAAGCGTTTAGTTAGTTCTGTTTTATAGAACCGGCTGCGTATTGATTTGTGTGATGTTGCCTCAACTTTATTCAGGTATCGCGAGAAGGCATCGTGATTACACATCGCTTATAGATTTGGAGCCAACGGTATGTCATTAAGGCCGGTAACATCTACACAGTTAGCAAAACCTACGATGGAGGGTGCAGGCGTCAAACTGCACCGTGCCTTCGGTTTTCATAACCCGGAACAGTTCGATCCGTTCCTGTTGTTTGATGACTTTAGAAACGACCATCCGGAAGACTTTCAAGCCGGATTTCCGTGGCATCCTCATCGTGGCATCGAGACGATCACCTATGTGCTTGACGGTACGGTAGATCATGGTGACAGTCTGGGTAACCAGGGCACACTCGGTGCGGGTGCAGTGCAATGGATGACAGCTGGCTCGGGCATATTGCATCAGGAAATGCCAAAGGGTAACGCCCGTGGTCAGATGCATGGTTTTCAGTTGTGGGCTAACCTGCCCGGTGCGTTAAAGATGACTGCACCGAGATACCAGGATATTCAGGGTAAAGACATTCCTGTTGTCACTGACGATGACGGTACGCAGGTAAAAGTAATTATCGGTAGCTTCTGGGGTAAGCAGGGTCCGGTCGATGGAATTGCTGCAGACCCGCAGTATCTTGATGTCACTATTCCAGCGGGGGTTAGGAAGACGTTGCCGGTTGATACCTATCGTCAGGCCTTTGCATACATATTCGATGGCTCTGCGCAGTTCAGAGATGCATCTGCACCCGAAGGCGTATTAGTTGAAAAAGAACTGGCTGGTGAAGAAGTTAATATCCGCGATCAAAGTGGTAACCGCACACTGGTACAGTTTGGTGCGGGTTCCGAAATCAACGTGCTCGCTGGTGAAAACGGCGTGCGATTTTTATTGATCTCCGGTGCGCCTATTCAAGAGCCGGTTGCCTGGCATGGGCCAATTGTGATGAATACTCAGGAGGAGATCATACAGGCGGTTAAAGACTTGAAAAACGATACGTTTATAAAGTCGGCCCACTAGCTTTAAACATCAAAGAAAAATTCCTGTCTATGAAGAAGAAAATAGTTCTTACCAGGCGATGGCCGGAAGATGTAGAGAAGTCGCTGGCAGAAGTCTACGACTGTGAGTTCAACCAATGTGATAAACAGTTTTGTCAGCAGCAATTTAAAGCGGCGTTGCAATCAGCTGATGCATTGCTAACTACAGTAACCGACAAGCTGGAACCGGAAACGCTTGCAATAAAGAATCGTCGGGTGGGGATTATTGCCAATTTCGGTGTTGGCTACACCCATATTGATGTAGGCGCTGCGAAGCAAAATGGAATTGTGATTACCAATACACCTGATGTGTTGAGTGATTGTACTGCTGATATTGCAATGACACTGCTCTTGATGGTTGCAAGACGTGCCGGTGAGGGTGAGCGGGAGTTGCGTGAAGGACGCTGGAGTGGCTGGCGTCCTACCCATTTGATTGGTTCCAAGGTTAGTGGCAAGGCTCTGGGTATTGTCGGCTTCGGTCGCATTGGTCAGGCGATGGCCCGGCGTGCTCACGGTGGGTTTGGAATGGAAGTCAAAGTGTTTAATCGATCCCGTGTGTCTGACGCTGCACTGGCTTCGTGCAATGCCGTACAGGTAGACTCAATAGATGAACTGATGCAGCAGTCAGATTATATTTCTTTGCACTGTCCCGGTGGTGATGAGAACAGGCACTTGATCAATGCGGATCATATAGGTGCTATGAAAGAGTCGGCGTTTTTAATTAACACCGCACGCGGTGAAGTTGTTGATGATGATGCATTGATTAGCGCGCTATCTGCTAACCGGATTGCCGGCGCCGGTCTAGATGTTTTCAACAATGAACCAGCGCTTGATCAGCGTTACCTGAAATTCGAGAATGTCGTGTTGCTACCTCACCTTGGCAGTGCGACTAAGGAAACACGCGACGGAATGGGGTATCGGGTGGCTTCGAATTTGAAGCAGTATTTTGCAGGAGAGCAGCCGGCGGATCGGGTGGTTTAGTTAAGTTTAGAAAATGCTAAACGCAGCGTCACCGTAGGGGGATAAGCCAGCGCATCCACCAATGTGCGGCACGTCAGATACATTATTACCAAATCAATCTGGATTTAATGCACTGCTAATTCTGTAGCGGTCGTTGTGGTAGTTTGGTGGATGCGCAAGCTTATCCCCCCTACGAAAAATATGGCAGCTACACTGCATGCATTCTAATACCGAACTCAATTAGCTGGAATGCGTTTTCCACTTACCAAATGCTCAATTGATGTTTGTATAGTGTCTGCGTCCTGCAAACCCCGTTGCGTGTGTACGTGCCTACCTCTGGCGTCGAAATACAGTAGCGTTGTTTTGCTTACATTGTATTGCTGCTGAAAAGATCTTCCCTTTTCAGTAGCGATGTCTGCGATTCGGTATTGAATGTTCTCAATATTTTCAGTGCTGTTTTTGGTTAATTTCTTTAAGCGCATGCAGACCTGGCAGGACTGGTCGTGAACCTGCACAATTGTTGGTGTACCGTTGCCGATGACTGCCAGGTCGTGTAACTCGCGCTTATTTTGCTCGTAGGCATTGATTCCAAATGCGGATACTCCAATAACAGCTGCGGCGATTGGAATGATAATCAATTTTCGCCGCGATAGAGTTGACTGTCTGTCTTCTGACGCTTTCTTGGCTTTTTGGGCTTTTGAGAGTTTTTTACTCACGATAGATACTTTTAACGGGTTCGGGTTTTATACGAGTGTCGGATCAGTTTGATTGCTTTTCCGGTGCCGGTATCGCAGTTTACAGTTCGTTTGTCGTGTGTGCGATCCGCTGAGTCTAATTGAAGGGCCATTGAAAAACCCTGGTTTTCACGCGTCAGTTAAAAATATTTCACGGCTGTAATGTTTTGACTATTTTGTATCTTCTTCTGCGGTTAAACCTCGATGAATTTACAGGTCAATAGTTCATTTGGGTTATTTCACCGTCCCATCATTTATCCATTCCTTAATTCTCTATTCTGGAAATACATAACTCGATTGTAAATATATTTGCATTTCAACAGGCATCGACTAGAGAAGCAGAATCACCTTGGGGAAGTTTCAGTCGAGATGCTTTTCCAAGCGACGGAGGAAAGCTTTAGTCACTTAACAGTTAAAAAGGAGTTTTAACATGAGAGAACTATTTAACGCTGGTAAAGGACATGGAGCCAGTCAATCGTTGGAAGACGTTTCAAAGCTTATAGATAAGCTTAAAGCAGATAGTCCAGCCGGAACTGGTAGTAAAGTTGGTTTGCACAACTTTGGTTACTTGTTTAGAGACCTTGCTTCCAGTTCTGATGCGCGTCTGCCGGAAGGTCCACAGACGATTTCGGCATTGCGTAAGCTTGGTACCGCAATGGCCGATCCGCAGCCACAACTTGGCCCTGATTCTGGAATCCCTGCGGGTTATACGTACCTTGGTCAGTTCATTGATCACGACATAACTCGCGATGCCAAGGCAGGTGGACTCAATGATCAGATAGCTCTGCCTGCTTTTGATCCGGTGCTGACTGATGAAGCCACGGCCATGATGAAAAATGTAAGAACGGCAACGCTTGAGCTGGATAGTCTTTATGGGGCAGGCCCGGAGGGAGATGCGGACTTATACGAATCAGATCAGGTGCATTTAAAGCTCGGCAGTAATCGCAATGATGGGTTTGGCAGCCCTGATCACATCTCTGCGAGTACCCGAAACAGAGATTTGCATCGTGCAGCTGATGGAACACCAATTATTGGTGATGATCGAAACGATGAAAACCTGCTTGTTGCACAAACTCATCATGCGTTTAAGGTTTTTCATAACAAAGTTGTTGATTCTCTGGCGGGTAGTCATCGCACGGCAGCTACTCTCTTCGCTGCCGCCAGGAAAAAAACCATACAACACTATCAATGGATAGTACTTAATGATTTTCTGCCGCGTATAGTGAGTCGAAGTGCGCACGACAGTGCTTTATCTAATCCAAAATTTTATAAGGATGAACTGGCTACCTTTATGCCATTTGAATTTAGTGTAGCCGCCTATCGTTTTGGCCATTCTATGATCAGACAGCGTTACGATCACAATAGTATATTCGGGTCGGAGATTACCAGTTTTGAACTGCTGTTTGCTTTCACTCATGCGGGTCGCGAAACTATGCCTGTGCCACAGAGCTGGATTATCAACTGGCGTAACTTTTACGACACCGACGCTAACAAAGCAGTGAATATCGCACGGCCGATTGATACCCGATTATCTGGCGAACTGGAGAGGCTGCCAAACGAACGGGGCTTAATGGCCATGCTTGCCATTAGAAACCTGTTGCGTGGATACCTAATGAGTTTGCCCAGTGGCCAGGCAGTTGCTGAGGCGATGGGTTTCGCAGCGCTGACAAATTCAGAGCTGCAACAAAACACAAACGTTGTAGAAAGAGAAGCGCTTGCTGATTTGAAAAATACCACGCCGCTTTGGTACTACATTTTGAAAGAGTCATCGGTTCGCGAGAATGGAAAAAGGCTTGGCGAGGTTGGTGGTTCAATCGTGGCTGAAACGTTGATGGCACTGGTTCGAAGGTCAGAGCATTCCATTTTGACTGACAGCACCTGGCGGCCAGATCTGGGTGCAGTAAATGGTCGCTTCACTATGGCAGATTTGCTGCGCTTTTGTGGTTTCGAGGAGATGCAGGGTCAGTTTGCCAGATCATCTCAAAGGTCCGCCAGCCGGGTAACAGAAACAATATAAAAATTTAAAGACAACGGAGAACACCATGAAGTACAACGTAGACACGGATAAGCTACGTGCAACGTGGCAGGGATTGCCATTAATTAAAACTGCGGAAGATCTTTTCCGCGTTTCACTTGATTTTGGTCAGCAAGGTCAAGTGGTCGCAGACACGCATCTCTTTCCAACCAAGCCGGTTCGGCTGTTGCCATACAGTGATTTTGACAGTCAAAGGCGTGATGCATCAGGGCGGCAGTACGCCAGCGGTGACGCAGCGCTGGTGGCTGATATACCCGAAGGAGATGTGTTGTTTGCGATCAAGCATCATCGATGTAACAACCGCTATTTGTCGAAGCAGACACCTGGTGATGAACTGAAGGAACATTTAAAGCTGCAGGATACCCATATTCAAGTGGTGATAGGTGTCGCTGACAGATCGCGTGGTCTTCCGGGTGTAGTGACTCTGAACAGTCCGCAGTCTTATGGTGCAGAAACCGGTGCAGCGGGACGCTTTGGCGAAGTGGGTTATCCAATGATCTTTGTAAGGCCTGCGTACCCGTCTTACTTGCCAGCACGGCTGCACCGTTCTTTTACTGACAATATTCGAACTATGGCTCTGGCTTTTAACGCGGTTGTCAGATTTCCAGGTAATGGCAGATATAACGGCGGTGACCCGTTAGCCTGTTGTTCTGTAAAAGCGCTAAAAGAACATGTTACGCAAATGTTGTTCGCACTTGCTGGTAATAAAAGCCAACGCAAAGCTGCCCGTGACTGGTTCGCACAAGCTGACAATCTGATCTATTGTGCGGAATACGCCTTTGTGGCGGCATCGGCTGGATGTCACTGGCCACTAAACGCACAGACGGTTGCATCACTGACTAACTCAAGGTTGAGCCATCGCTTTATAACCATGTTAGAGCGTCACAATTTGGGGCAAAGCACCCGTCTCACTGCAGATAACCCCAATACGCTTAGTCGTTTTGTCTCGGCAAGTGTTGCACCGGATGACTTGTTGCCTATGCCTGCCTATGCATCCGAGAATCAAAAAATGGTGGAGCAGAAGAAGCTCGCTTTCAAACCTTTTACTGCTGCTGATATTGTCGATCACGCATTGCGACTGCACTTTGAACGGGAAAAAAGTGGTGAATCTATTGCCCCGGTGCAAGCGGCCGTATTGAACAAAATGATGCCGGGTTTTCTCGAAATATTAGGTCTTGATAGTGAAGATGCGAATCTGAATCACAAGGAAGCGGCGACTATTGTATTCACTGAAATTGTCCGCACCGTTGGCACGCAATATCCTTCTTATGCGGAATTTAGAGCAGCGTTAAAACCCTCTCTTAAGGCTGCATCAATGTTAGTTGGCGGTAGAAGCGGTGCTGAAAACCCGGGAAATCTGTTTGTACCTCCGTGCCTTTTTCATATTGTCGCGCGCGAGGAGCATAGTGGTGGTTTATTGGGACTGTCTTATGTAGCACATGGTTTACATTTGTCGCTATTGCACGGCGAAGATGCGCCAGTTGCTTTAACACAGCAATCGATAAACGCTGTAGCATCTGACAGGGAGATAAGCCATGCCGCAGCCGTCTAAAGCCAACTTATGGCAGAGAACAAAGCTTTCTCTGAATCAACCAAAGGATTCTGTGGTGTATAGAACCTCTGAAGGTGTTTGGTTTAGTACTCTGGACTCGGAGGTAATGCATCGCCCGGAGTATCGAAACTTCAGACATATTGAGCACTACGCGATGCTGTCTGCTGTCGCCTACATTGACGATAGTAGTTTGCGGCAGGCAAAAGGGATAAAGGTGCCCGAAGGCTGCAAACTTATATTGGATTCCACCGATTCTGTAGAAGTGGATAGCAAGGGCGTGACGGTAAAAGGGTTGCGCTACCTGGTCTGGCACTGGCCCGAAGAAAAGCAGCTTATTATTGCGTTTCGCGGCAGCGGCAAACGATTGGGAGACTGGTTCTCAAACTTTCGATGGCTGACCAGATATATCCCTGGTGTTCACGATCACTACGATCTAGTGCGTGAAAACATCAGCCAGATCGTAACCGATGCGCGGTTAATTGCCGGATCGACAGATCAGATTATTACTACTGGTCATTCCCTTGGTGGTGGCCTTGCTCAGCAAGCAGCCTACGGATGTGATGCGATCAAAACGGTTTATGCATTTAATCCAACCCCGGTTACAGGTTTTCGAAATGTGGATTCACAGGCACTTGAGAAAAACCGACAAGGTATATTCATAGCCCGTGTGTTTGAGCATGGTGAAATACTAGCCTACATGCGTTTTGGACTGCGTCAGTTCTACAAAATATCCGCGCGTGATCCTCAGATAATTGAGTTGAGATTTAATTTCTCGAAAGCAATAGGTGGTGTGCGTGAACACGGCATGGAGAATTTTGCAAAGCGGGTTTGGAAAGCTGCACGAGGTGTAGAGGCTTAGTCAGATAAGAATTAGACAACGGAACAGTCTGCATTCTATCCGAAGAATTTACCGAAAAAGTATCTTAATCAAGGAAGGAAATGAATACACATCATGTAAAGCTCGCCAGCATTGGAGTTAGTGGTATCACCGCTTTGGTGATGTTGATGATTGTCAGTCAGTTCGAAAGAACAAGGAATGGTGGAGTTATCATCTTTAAAATTCCCGGGCTGGAAATTCATCGTGAAGCAGCAGAGATTGATATTGAAAAACTGTTATCAGCTCCTGAAACAAAGGATGCCAATAAAGAAATTGCAAAGCGAGTGTTAACACTCTATGAGCTTGATTCGAAATTGTTGTCGGCTATAGAAGGACTCGGCTACTCTGATAATTTTTCGATCGGTTTGCGCGATATGCAGGAACGTATGCGCGGACCATTTTTCGCACCAGATGTAAAAGTAGAGCTTGCCTTCAGTGATGAGGTTGGATTCAGTCGCGCCAGGGTATGTGCGGATAGCATATTCCGCAATCAGAGCATGACAATAGCAACAGAAGACGGCGGTAATATGGATATGATCGAAAGCGCTAATGAACTGCTGCTGCATGAGTGCCCGGCGCATCAGCGAGATGTTGAAAAAATCATTGTGGCTGAAAAATTTGGTATCCGCTTACTCGGTACTGAAAATCCTCCGTCGTCTGTTCAGGCTATTGCCAAGGCAATACCTACCATACGTTTTATTCATCCGCCACAAAAGGAGTTCATGGAATGAAGAAGCTGATTGTGTTTGTACTAGTAATTGTTTCTCAAAGCGCGTATGCCGACTGCACCTTCTCAGGTGAAGAATATCCGGAAGGTACTGTCATTAACGGTTATGTTTGTGGCGCTGACGGTAAGTGGCACAGTGAAAGCTGACATGAGTCAGGTTGAGATAGTTTTAATGTGACAACCGAACATTAATTAAATATATTTATTTAGGTAGATGTTGCTATGGATAGTGTCATCATTGATGCGCCTGCGAGTCGAGCCAAGCAAATAGAAGCCAGGCAGCCAGAAAGCAGGCAGCCAGAAAGCAGGCAGGCAAAAGTAAGGTTGAAAAGAAAATCTGAAGGTAGCCCTCCGTCGGATGAGCCAGAACCGGGGATCTTAAGTGTTGACCCGGACAATGTACATGCAGACCCTGGTGAGGAGACCGAAAATCTTATTGATCAGGGTCCACCTGCAGATGAAAACACAAAGAAACATGCTTTTGTCATCATGCCGTATGGCGTAAAAGCAAGGCCCGATGGCAAAACGATAGATTTCGACAAGATATATGATGATCTAATCAAGCCGGTTTTGGAGAATCAGGGGTTTGAGCCGTTTCGAGCTGATGAAGAGACCGTGAGTGGCGATATTCATACGGATATGTTTCAAGAGCTACTGCTGGCCGATGTGGTGATCGCAGATCTCAGTATTCACAATGCTAATGTCTTCTATGAACTGGGCGTGCGGCATGCATTCAGACGTCGCGGAGTGATACATATCAAGGCTCGGCTTGAAGGAAATTCTGTGCGCTTGCCGTTTGATGTGTTTAATGTCAGAACTATCAGCTATAACATCAACGAAGATGGAAAGCCTGATCAGGCGTTATTGACGCGTAATAAATCGAACTTTACCCAGGTGCTGCAAAGCACATGGAACTCCAATATAGACGCTATTCATAGTCCGATTTATAACTTGTTGTCCGGTCTTTCCGAGCCAGATCGTTCTACTCTTACGACACCTCTTGCAACCGGCTTTTGGAGAAACTATACCGACTGGCAGGAACGAATTGCCATTGCCCAGAGACGTAAGTACATCGGTGACATACTGTTGTTAACTGATGAAATCAGTAATCCTTTCATAAAAGAGGAAGCAGTCGGTGAGGTCGGTAGTGCACTGCGCGAGCTTGGCAGGCATGAGTTGGCGCTCAATGAGTATCGAAAAGGGTTGGCGCTGAATCCTAAAAATCGAAAATTCAGACGGGAGGAGGCACGACTTCTAAACGCGTTGGGGCGGGTCGAAGCTGCCATTGTTAAGTTGGAACGACTGGTTGATGAGGAGCCGGATGACACCAAGGCCACCCGCTTTTTAGGAACCATCTATACACGCTTATGGGAAGACTGTTGGCTTGGTATGCATAAGGATCGGGATGATCGTCGTAAGGCAGCATTCAGTACATACCCGTGGCTGGTTAAAGCTATTGATACGTACTTAAATTGTTTTCATTCCAATCTCAATAGCCATGAGCCTGGTATAAAAGCATATAGCCTCGGCAGTGTGCTCGTAAATCTGGCAGAGGAGTTTGATGATGAGCAGAACCCAAGTGCGGATATCGAGAGAATCCGTGCGTTATTACCTAATTTGGGTGCGACGCTGAGGTTTTCTCTGCAATCTAAAGGTGTTCACGCCAGTAACAGTTACTGGACGCTGGCGTCGTTGGCAGAGCTATTGTTGATCGATGGTGAAACAGAGTTAGCCATTACACGTGCCTATCAAAAAGCCATGTCCTACTCACGGCGCAAGATTAATTTCTTAAATGAGTCTCGGCAACGTCTTGAGTTCTATCGTGTGCTGGGTTTCAGACCCTCTAGAGCCACTGCGGCACTGCAGGTGCTAAATGCAGAGATTGCGCGGGTCGAAGCGGGTGGAATTGGAAAGCTACCGGTTGACTATCCGGAGCCAGCATCGGATGTTCAGGCATTTTTGTTTACCGGTCATATGCTGGATAAGCCGGATATGAAAACCGCCCGTTTTCCTGTAGAGGCAGAAGCATCCATGCAACTTGAAATTTCAAATAAGCTTGATGAGCTGAATGCGGATGATAACGACCATGCCTTTTTAAGTGGCGCTGCCAATGGTGGAGATATCTTATTCATTGAAGAATGCATTAAGCGCAATATGGCGATACATATTCAGATGCCGTGTGATGAAGCGCGATATATAAACGAATGTATCGAACATGATGATTGGGTTGAAAGATACTACAAGATTCGCATTAACAATCGCGTTAATTTTCATTTTCAGGCAGATAGAGTTGGACGTCCTCGTATCGGGGTAGATCCCTACTATAGAAACCTGCGCTGGACTCTGTATTGTTCTCTGCAATTGGGTATTGATCGTCTTAGACTGATAGCACTCTGGGATGGAAAATCAGATGCGGCCTGTGATGAAGATGGTAAACGCGTTAGTGAAATGATTCGCCAGATGAGAGATATTGGCGGCAGAGTAGTTCACCTCAATACCACAAAGCTGCTTAGTAACACCGCGCATGCTGCCCGTGCTGATGTATCAGCACCCACCATGGCAGCACCATGAGACCGTTGCAAGCGGATGTACATCAGCATCTCTATACACCGGGGCCAAAACGAATACTTACACTGGACGGTGGTGGGATACGCGGTGTCATAAGTCTGCAGATTTTAAAAAAAGTAGAGTCTTTGTTGCAGCAACGCCACGGAGCGCAAATGCGTCTGTGTGATTACTTTGACCTGATAGCCGGCACTTCCACTGGTGCGATAATAGCTGCCGGTCTTGCAATAGGTATGCGCGTCGATGAGATTGACTCACTTTACCGCAAGCTTGGTGCACAGGTATTTAAGCAGCAGTTTTTCAGGCGTGGTCTTTTGCGTGCGAAGTTCAGCTCCGCTGCACTCGAGGCGGAGCTTGAAAGACAATTCTCAGATATATCACTGGGCAGCAAGCAAGTTAAAACGGGTCTTGCAATTGTGCTAAAACGACTTGATACAGGTAGTCCCTGGGTGGTGTACAACGCTCCGACTGGTAAATATTTTAGTAAGCGGCCCGGGAAGAAAGGTGTTGCCAACAAAGATTTTTTATTACGAGACTTAATCCGTGCCAGTGCAGCAGCACCTACCTATTTTGAGCCGGAAGCGCTTGCCATTGCCGAGAGTGTTAGTGGTGCTTTTGTCGACGGTGGGGTCAGTCCGCATAATAATCCTGCGCTACAGACTTTTTTACTGGCAACGCTTAGTGGCTATGGGCTGCAGTGGTCAAGCGGTGCAGATCAATTGTTCCTGGTGTCGGTTGGAACCGGTACGTCTGAGGTTGAGCTCAACACGCAGGAAGTAATGAACCAGAGTGCAGCGACTCTGGGTGTCAGGTCACTGGTAACTTTGATGAACGATACATCAAGCTTGAATGAAATGATTCTACAATCGATTTCAGACAGCCCGACTGCAAGGCAAATAGATCGGGTAGTTGGTGAAATGCGCAGTGATCAACTGGCGGGTAAGCCTTTGTTGTCCTATCTGCGCTACGATGCGAGGCTTGATTGCAAATGGCTGAGAGAGCATCTTGCAATGCAATACAATCAGAATCAAATAGATGCACTTGAAAGTTTATCGAACGCAAACAACATTCAGGAACTAGCCGAAATTGGGCGTAGCTGTGGCGACAATCTGGTAAAAGCGAGTCACTTTTCCAGGTCTTTTGATGTCAGCAGCTCACGCCTAACCGAAACAGTGGCTGTTTGATTGGTTGTTTGATTGGCCTGATTTACCTAATAATCTGTGCCCAGGCAGAATGATTATGTATTGACTCGAAGTTTTCTACTTCCAGATCATAGGAGGCGATATTTTTATTGTCGTTAAGGACGGCGGCGACTTCCCGAATCAGATCTTCGACAAAGCGGGGGTTGTCGTAAGCGTGTTCGGTGACAAACTTTTCATCAGCACGTTTTAACTGACTGTAGAGTTGTGCAGATGCTTGTTGTTCTGCGCTGACTATCACGTCTTCCCAGTAAAAGTTGTGTTGATCCTGTAGTAGCGCATTGATAGAAATGACTGATCTCTGGCTATGAGCACCGTATTTGGAGATTTCTTTTGAACAAGGGCAAAGCGTTGTAACCGGGATATCTGTTTGAACTCTGGTTTCTGTAGTGCCGTCGGTTAGTGTGTTGCACTGTAGTTTGATATTGTAATCAAGCATGCCAGTCTGGCCAGTAACAGGGGCTGCTTTGTCTATAAAGTACGGGAACTCTATGCTGATCGTTCCTGCGTTACTTTCAAGACGGCCTAACATTTCAGTTTGTATTTCAGTAATACTTTGCGATGTTATTTCAAATTGTCTGTAGTCGTTTAACAGTTGCGTAAAACGGGACATGTGAGTCCCTTTTTTATCTTTTTGCAAGAACACAGACAGTGCGCATGTCGCGACACTGTGTTGTGGTGCAGACTTGTCACGCACGATAACCGGGCTGCGAATAGCTTTTATACCGACACGATGAATGTCGAGCTGTCGCGAATCCTTGTAGCCCTGTACGTCGGGCATCGCAGCGTTCGAACCGGGAGTGTCAGTCATAACCAGAGATAAAAGTCATAGGGTGGGTAGGGGTAGTTTATTCGTAGATATTTTTATAGCGATTACTGGGTAGCGGTAATTTTTTCAGTGACAGCAGAAATCTCGCCTGTGTCGAGAAAGCTGGCTATCTTTTGCTCAATACCTTCCTGATCAAGTCCACACTGAGCCAGGAGTTCATCTCGCTCGCCGTGCTCATCGTAACTATTAGGTAGTCCTATGTTCAGAACACGGCTTCTTAAATTAAGCTTGTGTATGCATTCATTAATTGCGCTACCAGCACCACCTGCAATGGTGTTTTCTTCTATTGTAATCAGATGATCATGGCTGTCGGCAATTTCTTTTATCATAGCTTCATCAAGCGGTACTACAAAGCGCATGTTGACAACAGTGGCACCCAGTTTTTTGCCAATGATGGTGGCGGTTTCAACCATGCTGCCGAAGGCGAGTAGTGCGATGCCACCGCCTGCATTAACGATTTCAGCTTTGCCCCACGGCAGTGTTGTTAATTCTTGCTCGACTGCCACACCTGGGCCCGTACCACGCGGATACCGCACCGCAACCGGCCCTTTGTGCTGCAGTCCGGTGTGGAGCATTTGACGACATTCGTTTTCATTGGCTGGTGCCAGAACTGCCATGTTCGGCAGGCATCTTAGATAAGAGATGTCATAGCTACCAGCGTGTGTGGGTCCGTCAGGTCCCACGAGCCCTGCACGATCCACAGCGAACAATACATCAAGATTCTGCACTGCGACATCATGAACAATCTGATCATAGGCGCGTTGCATAAAAGTTGAGTAGATGGCGACAACAGGTTTCATGTCTTCACAGGCAAGGCCCGCCGCCAGTGTGACCGAGTGTTGTTCTGCAATGCCGACGTCGAAGTAACGATCCGGGAATTGTTTTTCAAATTCAACCAGGCCTGAGCCTTCACGCATGGCAGGGGTGATACCGACTACCCTCTCATCTTTCGCTGCGACGTCACACAACCAGTTACCGAATACTTCAGTGTATGTAGGACCGCTGCTTTTCTTTGCCTCGCCTGATTTCTTTTTACCGGTTGCAGGGTCGAAGGGTGTTACCGCGTGTAGTGCGAGTGCGTCTTCTTCTGCAAATTTATAACCTTTACCTTTCTGCGTTACTGCATGTAGCAGGATAGGGCCTTGAATGTTAGTCAGGTTGTTTAATACTTTAACGAGGTTCGGTAGATCATGGCCGTCAACCGGGCCAAAGTATTGAAAGCCGAGCTCTTCAAACATGGTTGCAGGTACGACCATGCCTTTCATGTGCTCTTCTGTGCGCTTGGCAAATTCCATAACCGGTGGGAAGTGTCTAAGCAGTTTTTTGCTGCCTTCACGTGCACCGGAATAGGTGCGACTGGATAGTATTCTGGTGAGGTATTTATTTAGTGCACCAACATTTGGTGAGATCGACATGTCGTTGTCGTTCAGTATCACGATCAAGTTGGCTTTTTGATCACCGGCATTGTTGAGCGCTTCAAATGCCATCCCGGCTGTCATTGCACCATCACCGATGACAGCAATGGCGTTTCTTTCTTCACCTTTTAATTCTGCAGCCAGCGCCATGCCGAGTGCTGCACTGATTGAAGTGCTTGAGTGGCCGACTCCGAAGGTGTCATATTCACTTTCGCTGCGCTTTGGAAAGCCTGCCAGTCCGCCGTGCTTGCGCATAGTGTTCATCTGATCGCGACGGCCAGTGAGTATTTTGTGTGGGTAAGTCTGATGCCCTACGTCCCACACGATTCTGTCATGTGGTGTATTGAATACATGATGCAAAGCAATAGTCAGCTCAACGGTACCGAGGCTGGCACCGAGATGTCCACCGGTTTCGGCAACCGAGTTAACCAGATAGGTGCGCAGCTCTGCTGCCAGCTCGACGAGTTGATCGGTTGATAGATCTTTCAGGTCAGCTGGCTTCTGAACGTTACCTAGCAGTGGGTAGTCGTTTTTATTCAGCATCTAATATCACTGGTTTTTTGTTCGGTCGCTTGTCGGTAAACATTGGGGCAACTTAAGGATATTTCCACTTCCAAAGGGCGGGATAGGTCATCGCAACCCAACTTTATAGCATCTAATGTGAACGGCTGACGATATAGCTTGCCAGATCGCGCAATTCGTCAAACTCTACGCCGTAGTTTTCCAGCGCGGCTAATGCCCGATCACGCTGTTGGTGGGCGTGTGCGCGAGCTCCGTCAAGCCCCATTATCGACGGAAAAGTAGGTTTATTCAAAGCGATATCAGCGCCCTGGGTTTTGCCGAGTATCTCAGTGTCGCCGACGACATCAAGAATGTCATCAACAATCTGGAAGCTCAGGCCGATGGCGTCACCATAAGTACGCAAATTTGCCACCAGCGCGTCATCTGTGACGTGAGCGCAGGTCGCACCCAGGACTACGCTTGCCTTGATCAATGCACCGGTTTTACAGCGGTGCATGGCTTCAAGCTGCTCGAGATTGAGTGTTTGCCCGACAGCTTGCAGGTCGATTGCCTGGCCGGCTGCCATACCCTCAATTCCGCTGGCACGGCCGAGTTCGTCCATCATGTTAATAATGACAGACGGGTCAAGTTTGTCTTTGAGTGAAATGGCAAGAGTCGTGAAGGCGAGTGCCTGCAGAGCATCACCGGCAAGAATTGCCGTTGCCTCACCGTATTTGATATGGCAGGTTGGATTACCGCGACGCAGGTCGTCATCGTCCATTGAGGGGAGGTCATCATGGACCAGAGAGTACGCGTGCATGTATTCAATCGCACACGCAGGTACATCGAGCACATCCGGGTCTGCCCCTAATGCTTTGCCGGTGGCATAAACGAGCACGGGTCGTATACGCTTGCCACCATTGAGGGTGGCGTATTGCATAGCGGCTTCAAGTGTTGTGCCGGTGTGCTCTGTATCCGGCAGATGTTGCAACAGTGCTTTATCAACCCGGTCACGATAGTAATTTAGTCGGTCAGTGATTGACTCTGTCACGACTCGAAATCCTCGAGCTCGCCTTCTTTAGCACCTTTATCTGTCATCAGGATTTTGATTTTCTTTTCAGCGTCAGTAAGCGACTGCTGACAGAACTTGCTGAGTTTCATACCGCGTTCAAACTGTACCAGTGATTCTTCCAGTGACTGATCACCACCTTCGAGGTTTTCAATAAGTTCCTCGAGTTCAGATAATGCATCTTCGAACTTTGTGCTTTTTGGAATCGCTGGGGATTTTTTACTCATGGTATTCAATTAGTCTTTGTGCTGTTCTGATTTCAAGTCTGATATAAATCTTTAATTTGGATACAATTTATTAAGTGCTGGTTTTATAAATGTTCGAGCGCATCAGTGAGTCTTTTAACTGCAATCACTTCAAGGCCTTTGATAGTTGATCGAGGTTTGTTGGCGAATGGAACTATTGCTCTTGTGATGCCGTGCTTTTGCGCCTCTGTCAGACGCTCCTGTCCGTTAGTAACGGGACGCACCTCACCGGATAAACCAATTTCACCGAATACCGCAAGCTTGTTATCGAGTGTGATATCTCTGAATGAAGACACTGCAGCCAGCAGCACCGGCAGATCTGCTGCAGTTTCAGAAATGCGCACCCCACCGACGATATTAATAAAGACATCCTGATCGTGCATGGTAACACCCGCGTGGCGTTGCAACACTGCGAGCAACATATTGAGTCGGTTTTGTTCTAGCCCGAGTGTGACTCGCCGCGGGTAGCTGCCATGGCTACCGGTTACCAGTGCCTGAGCTTCTACCAGTAGTGGCCTTGAGCCTTCACGGGTAACCATGATGACGGAGCCTGCGACTGGTTCATCGTGGCGGGATAAAAACAGCGCCGATGGATTTTTAACACCTTTGAGTCCAGTCTCTTCCATGACGAACACACCGAGCTCATTAACTGCACCAAATCGATTTTTGATAGCACGAATCACCCGGTAACGGCTGTTGGTATCGCCTTCAAAATAGAGCACGGTATCAACCATGTGCTCTAGTACACGCGGACCTGCCAGTGCCCCTTCCTTTGTTACATGACCAACGACAAACATGGCGATGTTAGTTTGCTTGGCAAAACGAACCAGGTGTGCGGCGGACTCGCGAACCTGTGCCACAGAGCCGGGTGCAGATTGAAGCTGATCGGTGTAGACCGTTTGAATAGAGTCGACCACCATGATTTGCGGCTGATCTTTTTGCGCGTGGGCTGTGATTGCCTCGACACTTGTCTCGGTTAGCAGGCGGAGGTTTTTTGCCGGTAAGCCAAGCCGGCGTGCACGCAGTGTCACCTGCTGCAGTGATTCCTCACCTGTGACATACAGAGTCGGGTAGTCATTTGAAATGGCAGCGAGGCATTGAAGTAATAGAGTTGACTTACCTATGCCCGGGTCACCACCAATCAATGTGACTGAGCCCGGTACCAGGCCGCCGCCCAGTGCCCGGTCCAGTTCACCGAGGCCGCTGCTTACCCGCGGCTCTTCCTCGAGACTGACGTTCTCAATTGACGTTATCACTGACTTGCCAGCGTAGCCGTCAAATCGTGGTGCTTTTTTATTGGCGGTTGGCGCCGCTAGTGATTCTTCGAGCGTATTCCACTCGCCGCAGTCTGCACATTGGCCGCTCCATTTGGGCGACAAAGCGCCACAGGCCCGGCAACTGTAGCTGAGTTTTGATTTGGCCATGACAACAACGGTAAGAATGAATTCGGGTATTGTATCCCGACGAGGTGTAGATCGGGCGATTTTGCGCCAGTACACTGTAAATAATAATGCGGCTGAAAGATTGCTAGAGAATGGTTAAATGAAAAGTACCAATCTGCAGAATAAGCTCTCGCTCTTTTCGGATCACTGGTCGCCCAAGGCCGTTGCTGAATTCAATGGCCATGATGTGATGGTGGTGAAAGTACAGGGTGAATTTAACTGGCATTCACACGATCATACGGATGATTTTTTCATGGTGCTGTCTGGCAAACTGATCATTCAACTGCGTGACGGTGATGTCGAGCTTAATCCGGGTGAACTTTATGTTGTGCCCAAAGGTGTTGAACATTGTCCGAAGGCAGAGGAAGAAACACACTTGCTGCTAATTGAACCTGCCGGCACGCCAAACACTGGTGACCATGAAACGGCAGCTGTAATCGATCGTCTCTAAAAATCGTTAGCGTTAAAATGGCACTATGGGAAAAAACCAAACTAATTGCTTTGCTGCTGATTGCAGTGACAGTGTTGTGTGGCTGCAGCAGTAGTCTGGTACTTGGTAAGGTGTACGACGGATTTGGATCAAGTACCGCTAAACGTTTTAAATCCTACGCTTCTTTTAATGAAGTGCAGGTAAAGCAAATAGATTCTCTTGCAGCTTCGTATCACAGTTGGCATAGAACAACACAACTGAGTAGTTATTCAGATTTTTTACGATCAATAATTTCCGAAGTTGAAGGCACAGAAAAGCTCTTAATGGAACAGGCGGATCGTTGGTGGAAATCCGCGCGCCGGTTTTCTGATGATCTGCGTGGTTGTAATCCGCTGAATGTAGCATCTGAATTGCTTGCGAATCTAAGCGACAGGCAGGTTGGGCAGGTAGCTGCCAGCCTGCGAAAAGAGTTAAACGAAAGAGAAGATGAATACCGCGCGGAAACTCCAAAAGAAAGACTGGAGAGGCGAGTCAAAGAAATTACCAAATGGGGCAGGCGGTCCGGTTTTAGCTTCAATAGTGCCCAAACTGACGCATTGCGAGAAACGCTTAAAAACCAGATCAGTCTCGGCTCGCAGCGTTACGAGCTTCGTCGGATCTGGATGGAAGAGTTTATTCTGCTTTTGTCTGAGCGTAATCAGGCAGGGTTTAAAAGCAGAGTCACGGATCATATTGCTGCAGTATGGAGTATGACTGAGACAGCTTTTCCCGATCAGTGGGCTGCCAATGAGAAACTCTGGAGCGTTTTTATGAAAGACTTTATTAATCTGCAAAGCCAGGAGCAGCGGCTTAAGATGATCACCAAAATGACATCTGTTGCAGAGACTCTGCAAAAGCTCGCGACGAAGAAAACAACTGTCGCTGCTCAGTGTCACGAGAGACAGTTTTGAGTGATAGCCATGCTAATGATTGAACTTTACTTCTGCGCTGAAATTCAGTAGCCCGTGTTATACGTATGTTGAGAAGACAGTTTCTAAAAAAATTTGCGAGCTATGTTGGAGGCGCACTGCTGAGCTGTTTTGCAATGCCGGTGAGAGCAAAGTCTTCTGAACCTGCTAAAAAGACTGCACTTGTTACAGGCAAAGGTCCGGGGTCGATAGCTTTCGGTTCCTGTAATCATACGCATTTGCAGCAACCCATGTGGTCACACATTCAATCACATCGGCCGGATTTATTTTTATGGCTCGGTGATGTTGTATATGCCGATACCGATGATCCAGCCGAGATGGCGCGTCACTACAGAGTCCAGCGCAATCATCCGGAGTATCAAATAGTCAGTAAGAATATGCCTGTGCTGGGCATATGGGATGACCATGACTATGGTGGTAATAACCTTGGCCGCGAGAATCCAATAAAAGTTCAAGGTCAGCAGTTGTTTCTCGATTTCCTGGGTGAGCCTGATAACAGTATTCGACGTCAGCAGCAGGGTATTTATACAACCTACACTTATGGCAACGCTGAGCAGCAGGTAAAGATGTTTTTACTCGATACCCGCTATCATCGTCAGCGTGGAGGCAGGGGGCGTGCAACACTGCTTGGTAAGGATCAATGGCGCTGGCTTGAGGCTGAGCTTAAGCAGTCCACAGCACAGGTAAATATTATTGCTTCAGGTTCTTCTGTGTTGTCTACCCAGATACCCGGTGGAGAAGAATGGGAAGATTTTAGATGGGACAAAAAGCAGTTGTTTCATTTGATAGACAAGTATCATGTGAAGGGCGTATTGTTTTTAACCGGTGATCGGCACTTTGCAGCGCTTCTGAAGGAAAGGGTTTCTGGTAAGACGTATTATGAGTTTATGTGTAGCGGACTTACACACTATTTAAACCGACCAAAAGCGAAGTTTTTAATGGAATTATTTTTAGGTAAAAGAAATTGCTATTTCGGTACCAATTTTGGCTTGCTTAATTTTGACTGGGGAGGGCAAGTAGCAGGTGAGCAGACAAGGCGCGCACAAGTAAGCGCTCAATTTGAGGTTTACGACAAAGAAAATCAAAAGCAAATGGATAAGCAGTTTCGGCTCGTCAGTGGTGACTGGATCTTGTCCTGATAACAACCAATCAAACCGAAACTGTTGTTACGAATGAAGGGCTTTGCGCATTTTTGTTTCTGTTAGTTCAACATCACTGTTTTCGCGTGGTGCATAGTTTTCAATAGCCGCATCTATCCGTGCTACCTGCACCACATTGCCTTCTACCTGAGTTACTTCAATGGGTCTACCATTGATAATAAAACATGCGCCGCGCTCAGGAATATTCTGCAGATGTTCCAGCACCAGACCGTTAAGTGTTTTCGGTCCCTCAGTGGGTAAGTCCCATTCCAGCTCGCGGTTCAGGTCGCGAATTGAAATGCTGCCCTGCACGGTGCAGGTGCCATCCTGCATAACCGAGATTTCTTCGAAGCGATCCTGATGCGTCGGGTTGCTTGTAAAGTCGCCGACGATTTCTTCCAGAATGTCTTCAATGGTAATTAGCCCTTGGATATCTCCGTACTCGTCTACTACCAGACCGATACGCTTTTTTTCCTGTTGAAAGTTCAGTAGTTGCAGAGTGACTGGTGTGCCTTCCGGTACAAAGTAGGCTTCGCGTATGTTGGCCTCAAAGTAGGCTTGCGTAAGTTCCTCGCCTTTCAGGAAGCTGAGCATTCTTCTCAGGTAAACAAAGCCTTCGACTTTGTCGAGGTCTTCACGGTAGACCGGTAGTCTGCTGTGTGCTGCGTTGCTTAATTTTTCAACGGTTACTTCCCAGGGCTCATCGAGATCGATACCGGCAACCTCTTGTCTGGGAACCATGATCTCATCGACACTGGCTTTTTCAAGGTCGAGAATGTTCAGCAGCAATCGTTGATGGCGTTCCGGAATCATATCACCGGCCTGATGCACTACTGTTCTGAGTTCTTCACTGTTGAGTCGATCATTGTCTGCGCTATCAATACTGATACCGAAGGCGGCGAGCATTCGGTTAACCACACTGTTGATCACAAAGACTACAGGCCAGACCGCAGATAACAATGGTGTATAGATGTGGGCTGCAAAGAATCCGAGCTTTTCAGGTCTTAGTGTGGCGAATGTTTTTGGCAGCACTTCGGCAAAGATAAGTATTACCAGCGTTAGCACTCCTGTCACGATGGCCACACCTTTATCGCCCCATATCTGCATCGCGAGTACCGTGGCGATTGCAGACGCAAGGATATTGACAAAGTTATTGCCGAGCAGAATCAGGCCTATGAGCCTGTCTGGCTTGTCGAGCAAGGCGGCGGCTTTCATGGCTCCGCGATTGCCGTTTTTGGCGAGGTTCCTGAGCCGATAACGGTTCAGGGTCATGAGTGCGGTTTCAGACCCGGAGAAAAATCCGGAAAGCGCTATTAAAAAAACCAGGGTGACAAGCGCAATGCCGGTTGGCAAATCGTTCAATTAGCGTGTAATTCCATGCCTGCAGAGAGATGTATAAGTATAGCCTCATGATACTTGTGTCAAGCCGGAAAGATTCAGGAATGAATCGAGGGACAACCTGAATGTCATGCCGATAGCAGGAGTTCCTTGACGAATTTGCTGCCGAAATACCCCAGAACCAGGGCGATGTATGCGCCGAGGGTCATTTTGGCTGCTTTTTGACCACGCCAGCCAAAGCGGAAGTGGCCGATCAGCAGGACTGCCAGAAGCACCAGCGCCAGTAACGACAAAGCAGTCTTGTGCACCAGCCTTTGGGCGAATAAGTCATCCAGAAAGACCACCCCGGTAATCAGCGCCAGCGTCAGTAGCAGGAAGCTTGCGATCAAAAGCTGCAACAAGACTTGATCCATCAACTTCAACGGCGGCAGCGCTCGCAACAAGCCTCCGGGCCTGTGCGCTCGCAGACGTTTATCTTGCAGTGATACGAGGATGGATTGCACCGCTGCCATGGTTAGCAGCGCATAGGCAACCACGGAGATCAGTACATGCCATTGCAATTGCGGTTCGACCGAGAGAGCACCCGTACCAGCAAACACCAGCGCGCAGGTGACCAGTGCCGCACTTGACGGGAAAACAACAAGCCCAAGGGTCAGGACTGGTCTGGCAATGCTGACAAGTAACAGCAGCACGACCGTGAACCACGCAGTAACAGAGAGTGAATTGAAGAACGAAAAATTAAGCAGGCCGGGGTTGAAAGCTGTGCCGTGCAACATGTAAAGATGCAGTATCGCTCCGGTTGCTGCGATGAGGCTAACGAAAAGCGAGCGGCCACGACTGAGCATGCCGCTGTTTTCCGGACCCGCAGTCGCAGCGCGCCACAGCATTACGGCGCTGACGAGATACAACACAGCCGCTGCGACTCCGGGTAGCTTGTGATTTAAGGCCAACGCATCCATATCCTGTGATTCTACTTGCTTGAAGCACGAAGGGCGCAATTGTTTCTTTCGTGTGTGATTGACTGGTTTGCGAATGTAACAGCAGTCCCTCGGCATGCTGAATGACTTATAATTGATACAGAAATGCGGTGCCGGATACCGTAGCGACTATTCCCCGTAGCGACTATTCCCAGAGAAATGCCATGTTTGAAAATCTAAGCGAACGGCTCGGTAAAACGGTCAAAAACCTCCGTGGACAGGGCCGACTGTCAGAACAGAATATAAAGGATGCTCTGCGCGAAGTGCGCATGGCATTGCTCGAAGCTGACGTCGCTCTGCCAGTGGTCAAACAGTTTATTGCGTCGGTGCAGACTAAGGCGCTGGGTCAGGAAGTGCTCGGTAGCCTGTCTCCCGGTCAGTCGCTGATCAAGGTTGTGAATGACGAACTCGTGCAGATCATGGGCGAGCAGTCCGAGAGTCTCAATCTCTCTACTCAGCCGCCCGCTGTTGTATTGATGGCAGGTCTGCAAGGTTCTGGTAAGACCACCACCACCGGTAAGCTCGCATTGCGTTTGAAGGAGAAAGAAAAACGTAAAGTGATGGTGGTGAGCTGTGATGTTTATCGACCGGCCGCGATTAAACAGCTGCAAAAGGTTGCAGGTGATGTCGGCGTTGAGTTTTTTCCGAGTGAACCAGACCAATCACCTGTTGATATAGCGAACGCAGCACTTGCTGAAGCTAAAAAGCAATACATGGATGTGTTGATCGTTGATACCGCGGGTCGGCTTGCCATTGATGAAGAGATGATGGCAGAGATCAAAGAGTTGAATAAAACACTGTCTCCTATAGAGACATTGTTTGTTGTTGATAGTATGACTGGTCAGGATGCTGCCAATACCGCACAGGCGTTTGGTGAAGCGTTACCGCTTACCGGTGTGGTGCTCACCAAGACCGATGGTGATGCACGAGGTGGTGCCGCGTTGTCAGTTAGGGTGATAACCGGTAAGCCGATTAAATTTATCGGTGCCGGTGAAAAAATGGCGGCACTTGAAGCGTTTCATCCAGATCGGGTTGCATCGCGAATTCTCGGAATGGGTGATGTGGTCAGCCTGGTTGAAGAGGTGCATGAAAAGGTTGATCATGACAAAGCAGACCGCCTTGCCCGCAAGATGCAGAAAGGCAAATCGTTTGATATGGTCGATTTACGTGATCAAATGGAACAGATGCAAAAGATGGGCGGCATGGCATCTTTGATGGATAAGCTTCCCGGTGCTGCAAACTTGCCGGATGCAGTTAAAAATCAAGCCGACGACACGCAAGTGCGCCGTACGATTGCCATCATTAATTCTATGACACCGCAGGAGCGAAAGTTTCCAGCAGTTATTAAAGGCTCTCGCAAGAAACGTATTGCTGCAGGGTCCGGTGTTCAGATACAGGATGTTAATCGCCTTTTGAAACAGCATCTGCAAATGAGCAAGATGATGAAGAAGATGGCCAAGGGCGGTATGAAAAAAATGATGCGAAGTATGAAAGGCCAAATGCCTCCCGGTATGGGGTTTTAGCCAGGTATCGGGTTTTAGTAAGTTTGCAGCTAGTCTGATGCAGATTCGTGTTGAAATACTTCTTCAATGTTTGTGTTGAACACAGTAGCAATTTTAAACGCCAGTTCCAGCGTTGGTGAGTATTTGGCGTTTTCAATTGCGACGATTGTCTGACGTGTGACTCCAACTTTTTCAGCAAGTGTTTTCTGTGTCATTTCGCCGTTGCTAAATCGATGTTTCTTCATGCTGTTGCTAATCCCGTGATCAGGCACAGTGGTCCATCCAGTTAATAATTGCGAGTTTAGCGTGACTGTAGAAAGTATGGTATATTTGACTCAGTGTCAAATATATTTGACTTCACCCAAGATTTGAATCGTCTGCTAGCGCCCGGGTTAAAGCGTCAGTTTGCTTTTAAGCAAAACAAAATCGCCAAGAAGCTTCATTTCCGACAGATTTGTTGTAAACTTAGCGGTTTTCCCGAATCAGGATGTTATCCACAGCCTGAACCACCCCGGTAACTACCGGGAATCACTGGATTTTAAGTCGAAATGGTCACTATCCGACTATCGCGCGGTGGCGCAAAGAAAAAGCCGTTCTACACAATTGTTGTCACAGACAGCCGTAACCGTCGTGACGGTCGCTACCTTGAGCGCCTGGGTTTCTACAACCCGATGTCTAAAAATGAGCACGAAGAGTCACTGCGACTTGATCTTGAGCGCCTGGACTACTGGGTTGGTCATGGTGCGCAGGTTTCACCTCGAGTTCAGAAGCTGGTTAAAGGTCATCGCGAGAAAGCTGCCGCTACTGCTGCCTAACAGCAGGTAAAGGTTGGCTTGGTTTTGACTGATTCTGCGGGGAATACTACTGCCAGTGTTTTGGGTGGAAGTGCAGATTCCCGCTTAATCGTTTTAGGTAAGTTGTCTGCGCCGTTTGGTGTACGCGGATGGATCAAAGTGACTTCCTATACCGAACCACCAGAAGGAATTCTTGGATATAGGGATTGGTCCGTGGTGAAAAACGGATCGGCACGGAAGTTCAAAGTGCTGCAAGGAAAGCCGCACGGTAAATTTTTTGTAGTGCAATTCGATGGCATAGATGATCGCGATGAAGCCGCAAAGCTTACACACGCTGAGATTCAAGTGCCACGCAGCCAGTTGCCTGATTCGGATGATGGTTATTACTGGACAGATTTAATCGGGTTAAACGTTGTGACCAAAGACGGCGTCGAACTCGGCGTTGTGGATAGCTTGATGGAAACCGGTGCGAATGATGTGCTGGTACTAAAGGGAGAAAGGGATCGGCTCGTCCCGTGGATTGAAGGTGATGTGATTGTGCGGGTAGATCTTGCCGGCATGTCAATTACTGTGGACTGGGATCCTGAGTTTTAAACCGGGCTTAAAGCTGGGCCTGAAACTGGGTGATTACAGCGGGCGGTAGCAGAGTGAATAATTCAATCGCGGTAGTGACTTTGTTTCCTGCGCTGGTTGAAGTGGTTGGTCAGTATGGAGTCACTGGTCGGGCGGTAGAAAATGGATTGTTGATGATTAACCTGGTTAATCCGCGGGACTTTGCGACCGACCGACATCGGACGGTAGACGACAGGCCTTACGGTGGCGGACCTGGCATGGTGATGTCGGTGCAACCACTGACCGATGCGATTAATCGTAGTCGGGAGCTGACGGCAAAGTCTGCAACGGTGGTCTATATGAGTCCGCAGGGTGAGCAACTTAACCAGACAGTGGTTGAGGAACTTGCCGGAATTGAAAATTTAGTACTCGTGGCCGGTCGCTACGAAGGCATTGATGAAAGACTGATCAGTCGCGAAATTGATCGTGAAATCTCCATCGGTGACTACGTACTGAGTGGCGGTGAGTTGGCAGCGATGGTTGTCATCGATGCGATTGCAAGGCAAATACCTGGGGTACTAGGGCATCAGGAGTCAGCGGTGAATGATTCCTTTGCTGGTGAGGGCTGGCTCGATTGCCCGCACTACACCAGGCCAGAAGATCACGAAGGCATGAAAGTGCCAGAGGTTCTTCTCGGTGGAAATCATGCAGCAATTGCTCGCTGGCGGCGTAAGCAGTCACTTGGCAGAACGTGGTTACGACGTCGATCACTGATCGAATCGAAATCACTTAGTGAAGATGACCAGCGGTTGTTGCAGCAGTTTAAAGAAGAGCAAAACATTTCGGATGCAGATGGCTGAGCTGTCTGTGACAACAATTTGAATACCACACGTACGGAGTGGAGCGATGAGTAACATAATCGACGCGATCAACGCGGAACAAATGGATAAAGAAGTTCCTGAATTCGGCCCAGGTGACACTGTGGTTGTGCAGGTTCGAGTCAAGGAAGGTGAGCGTGAGCGACTACAGGCCTTTGAGGGCGTGGTTATCGCGAGGCGTAACCGTGGTCTGAACTCTGCGTTTACTGTGCGAAAAATTTCGCACGGTGAAGGTGTTGAGCGTGTCTTCCAGACATACAGCCCGCTGGTTGCAGGAATCGACGTGAAACGTCGCGGTGATGTGCGCCGTTCAAAGCTCTATTATCTGCGTGGCCTGACTGGTAAGGCGGCACGTATCAAAGAAAAGCTCGATACCAAGTAGACGGTGTAGGCCGTTAGATTGTTATACACAAGCCGCCTTTCCAGGCGGCTTGTTCGTGTAGGTCAATACGAAATCGTGGAGCTGCCTGCATCATCTGCCGGCAGCTTGAAATTCCGTAGACTGGCGCTACATACTCTATCTGTAATTAATTTTTGGCTTATTTGCGGGAGCTAATATGACAACCCAGACTGCGGAAACGATGGAGTTTCAGGCAGAAGTCAATCAGCTGATGAAGCTGATGATTCACTCGCTTTACTCCAACAAAGAAATATTTCTTCGTGAGCTGATTTCGAATGCGTCAGATGCCTGCGACAAACTGCGTTTTGAAGCAGTAGCAAACGATGCGTTGAATGAAGGTGAATCTGAACTAGCCATCAAGATTCAGTTTGACGACGAGGCAAAAACCATCACCATCTCCGATAACGGTATCGGTATGAACCGTGAAGATGTGATTAATAACATTGGTACGATTGCAAAATCGGGAACCAAACAGTTTCTTGAAGCGCTAACAGGCGATCAAAAAGAAGACTCGAAGTTAATTGGGCAGTTCGGTGTTGGCTTTTACTCAGCCTTTGTTGTTGCAGATAAAGTCACCCTCACCACTCGCAAGGCAGGTGATGAAACCTCCAATGGGATTCGTTGGGAGAGTGAAGCCACTGGCAGTTATCAGCTTGAGCAGATAGATCGTGCGGAGAAAGGCACCTCTGTAACGCTCCATCTTCGAGAGGATTGTGCGGAGTTTGCAGACAACTGGCGTCTGCGTGGAATCATCAAGAAGTACTCTGATCACATTACTTTCCCGATCCAGATGCTCGAGGTATTGCCGCCGCCGTCTGAGGATGACGATAAGGATGCAGAGAAGAAAGAGCCCGAGTTTGAAAAAGTAAACGATGCGTCTGCCCTTTGGACTCGTTCACGCAATGATATTTCAGAAGATGACTACAAGGCTTTCTATAAGCAGGTAAGCAGCGACTGGGAAGATCCACTTGCGTGGTCACACAACCATGTGGAAGGTAAGTTCGAATATACCTCGCTTCTTTATATTCCCAAACGGGCACCGTTTGATTTATATGATGCTAATCAGCAGCACGGTATAAAACTCTATGCTCAGCGTGTTTTTATCATGGATGAGGCTGAAAAGCTGATGCCACGTTACCTGCGTTTTGTCAGAGGCCTAGTTGATTCAAGTGATCTGCCATTGAACGTTTCACGTGAGATTCTGCAGAGCAATAAGGTAGTAGAGAGCATTCGTGGCGCTTCGGTTAAAAAGGTTTTGTCACTACTTGAAGGCATGGCAAAAAATGATCCCGATGATTACAAAGAGTTTTGGGGTCAGTTTGGCGCATGTTTAAAAGAAGCGCCAGGTGAGGACTTTGCCAATAAAGAGAAAGTGGCAGGTTTATATCGTTTTGCGTCAACGCATAATAATTCAGACGAGCAGAGCGTTAGCTTTGCCGACTATATTTCTCGGATGAAGCCTGGGCAGGATAAGATCTACTACATTACGGCAGATAGCTATACCGCTGGTAAGAACAGCCCGCATCTTGAGATTTTTGCCAAGAAGGATGTTGAGGTACTTATCATGTACGATCGTGTAGACGAGTGGATGATGGGCTATCTCAACGAGTTTGATGAGAAGACACTAAGCTCCGTTGCCAAGGGCGATCTTGATCTCGGTGAGATTAGTGACAAAGAAGAAAAAGAAGCTCAGGAAAATGTCGAGAAGGAGTCTGAAAAGCTTGTAGAGCGCCTTAAAGAACAACTGAAAGACAAGGTCGCTGAAGTGCGTGTTTCACATCGCCTGACTACTTCACCTGCCTGTGTGGTACTTGGTGAGCAGGAAATGGCAATGCACATGCAGCAAATGATGAAGCAGATGGGCCACGATGTGCCGGATAACAAACCGACCCTTGAGATCAATCCGACGCATCCGATCCTTAAGAAAATGGACAATGAATCCGATGAAGATCGTTTCGGTGACTGGAGCATGCTGTTGCTTGATCAGGCGGTGCTTGCAGAGGGTGGTCAGCTCGACGATGCTGCAGGGTTTGTCAGTCGTATGAACGCATTGATTATGGAGCTTTCTGAGGCCGAATGATCCTTATTGTTATTCAGTGGGCCGTTGGCAGTGACCACCGGCCACGGCTAATGCAGCAAGTTGCGGGGTCCGGGATTTGCAGATATTCGCAACGCAGAGCGGCCAGTCGGTAAATGCCGACTATGATTAGTCTGCATAGCTGAGTAAACTAAGCGGTTGATAAGCAGCCTATTGCAGTTGCTGTAAGCACAAATAGATTCGACTTTTTTATTGGCACAAAAACTAATGAAAGTAATGTTCAAGAAGCGCGTAATAACCCATGGCCTGAAAGTTTGTCTTAGGGCCGGGTTCAGGGTTGGCATGGCCCTTGGCCTGGTCTGCATAGTGACAGCCGGCGGGATAGCGTTTGCCGGTGATGCTGATGCCGGCAGAGTGAAGGCAGAGACTTGTTTGGGTTGCCACGGAATTCCGGATCATGTGAATGTTTACCCGACCTATCATGTACCAAAGGTTGCGGGTCAGCATGAGGAGTATCTTATTGCGGCGTTAAATGCTTACAAGAACAAGACACGCCCTCACGGCACGATGCAGGCGAATGCATCTCCTCTCAGCGATGAAGACATTGCCGATATTGCCGCCTACTTTGCATCACTGAAATAACGGAGTCGTCATGAATAATTTCAAGCAGGCCGATTCTAAGCAGTGTCATCCCAGGCAGGCCCATAACAGGCAGGCCCATCCTAAGCAGGTCAAGAGCCTATTTAGCGCACTGATTGTCGCCGCTCCCTTTGTTTTGGCTTCCAGCAGCAGTTTCGCTGGTGGTGATGAAGCGAATGGTGAAAAACTGGCTCAGCAATGTGCCGTTTGCCACGGTGCGGATGGCAACAGCTCCATCGCTACGAACCCGAAGTTGGCTGGTCAGCACGAGAGCTATATCGTGCGTGCGCTGAGCGACTATCGTTCAGGGGCTCGCGAGAGTGCGATTATGGCTCCTTACGCAGGCCCGTTGAGTGATCAGGATATTCGTGATCTTGCAGCCTGGTTTGCGAATCAGGAGTCCGACCTCGGCGTCTTGAAAATGTAGGGCACCCTGCGGCGATCGACCTGGCAGGTTGGATTTAGCTAAACAAAAAACGCGGCTCCGGCCGCGTTTTTTATGCGTGCAGGTTTAGTAAGGTGTACTACCTGCTGGCCGGCGCTTTATCTGGTACGTGTAAGGGTGCCAGCGGATCTGTAATTTGTAAGTGGTAGCCGCTATGGTTGATGTTCTCCATCACGGTGTCAGGGTTCTCAGAGGCAAGTTTCCGGCTACTGGTCAGTTCAAAATCAAGTGCCGGTTCCAGCTTGCCCAGCGCTTGCAGCAAATTTTCAGGAACGGATCCAAAGTTGTCTTTCTCCGAAACGTAAAGGTAGTAACCGTTCTTTTTCACACTGTGATAAACGTAAACTTGCATGGTGATTCCGTGCTGTGGTCTGGCCGCTTGTCTGTGAAAGCATATCTTAAAGTAGTACGGTTAGTGCAGAAGTACATTTTCAAAAAGGTGCTAAAGTGAACGTACACACTCAATATTACTATATGGGCTGCATTGTGAAGCCGGGGAATTGTTAGGTAGGGTATGGCATGTCGGAACCTGAAAAAGTAAGGTTGGATAAATGGCTGTGGGCAGCGCGGTTTTTCAAGACCCGTAGCCTGGCGACAGACGCCGTTGGCGGAGGCAAGGTGCATGTCGACGGTGCCAGAGTAAAGCCAGCCAGGCAAATCAGTGTCGGACAGATGCTTGAGATTCAGAAAGGCCCGTACCAGTTTATAGTTGAGGTTGAGCAGTTGATTTCAAAACGGGTATCAGCGACAGAAGCACAAAAGGCCTATATCGAAGCGCCGGAAAGCATTGAAAAGCGGCGTAAGATCCAGACGGATCTGCGGGACGAAAGAATGTTTGCGCGAGCAGAAAAACCGGCTGGCAGGCCGAGTAAGCGTGATCGGCGCCAATTACACCGTTTTAAAGGCCGGCAAGCGGACAATTCTGATTAAGATTCCGCTGTCTTCTCCAACTGTGCGTTGTCATTTTCCAGCTGTGCGTTGTCATTTTAGAGTGACTGGATGTAAACCTTGACGATTCCTTTTGTTAGCCACTGTGAAATCACCTAGTATATCGGTATTGCCACACTATCAGACTGTAGCTGACGCCTGCCTTCGTGTCATAAATGGCAGGATTGTTCTCGAAGAAAACGAAATACAAGCATGAAAAAGATCACTGCGATAATTAAACCCTTCAAACTTGAAGATGTTCGGGAAGAACTCTCTAAAGTGGGTGTGAAAGGAATAACTGTCACTGAAGTGAAAGGTTTTGGTCGACAGAAGGGTCACACTGAATTGTATCGAGGGGCTGAGTACGTGATAGATTTTTTGCCCAAAGTTAAGCTTGAGGCGGTGGTTTCTGATTCGCAGTTAGATGAGTGTGTAGAGGCGATAACCGCCGCTGCGCGCACTGGTAAGATCGGTGACGGTAAAATTTTTATAGAAGCGGTCGACCGAGTGATTCGCATACGTACTGGCGAAGAAAACGATCAGGCACTCTAGTTTGATTATCTCTTTTAGATCGATAAACATCTGATACGCGGAATGCAACCGAACATACTTTCGCGCGATGAACACAATGTTTCACGCAAAGATATCAGTAAAAATGCGCTGAAGGTGTTGTACCGTCTCAATGAAGCTGGCTATGCGAGCTACCTTGTGGGAGGGGGTGTACGTGATTTGCTTCTGCAGCAGCATCCCAAAGACTTTGATATTGCGACCGATGCCAGCCCGGAAGAAATCAAGGCGTTGTTTAAAAACTGCCGTTTGATTGGTCGCAGATTCAGGCTAGCGCATGTGGTGTTTGGCCGTGACATCATAGAGGTTGCCACCTTTCGTGCTGCTCATAGTGAAGGTGAGGGTGGTGCAACCGGAGACAGCGGTCGTATAACCCGTGACAACGTTTATGGTGGCACACTTGCAGATGATGCTGTACGCCGTGACTTTACCGTTAATGCGCTGTTCTACAATATTGATGATTTCAGTGTAGTGGATTTTTTTGATGGTGTTGAGCATCTTGAGCAAGGCAGGCTTACCTTTATTGGCAATGCGTATGATCGTGTAATTGAAGATCCGGTGAGGGCACTGCGCGCGGTAAGATTTGCAGCCAAACTTGGCTTGCGTATGGATGATGACTGCGTTGCCGCAATAAACGAACACAGACACTTACTAAAAGAAATTCCACCTGCCAGATTGTATGAAGAAGCGCTTAAACTAGTTCAATCCGGGCACGGGATAGCGAGCCTTGAATTGCTGCGTGAACATGATCTGCTGCAGTATCTTTTCCCATTGACTGATGCCAGGCTTAAAAACCACGATGAATATGCTGAATCAATGATTCTTCATGGTCTGGGCAATACTGATAGTCGAGTTAAAGAGGAGCTCCCTGTAACACCTGCTTATATCTATGCTGTATTTCTGTGGCCGGATGTAAAAGCAGCTGCACAAAATCATGAAGCTGACGGTTTTGATCCGGTGCCGGCATTGCACATGGCGGCTGATGAGATCATACCGGCACAGTTGGCGGCAACTTCATTGCCCAAAAGATTTTCTATTCAAATGCGTGAGATCTGGGTCATGCAGCCCAGACTAAACAACACTCGTGGCGCTCGCGCCAATCGAATGCTCAGTAATCCACGTTTTAGAGCCGCGTATGACTTTCTTTGTTTACGCAACGATACTGGCGAAGATCTGCAAAAACTTTGCTCAACCTGGGAGTCAAAGCAGCAAACACCGGAAGGTCAGGCGTTGCTTGAAGAGGCGCGTAGCCGTGCGGCGAGTAGACGCCGTTCGAGATCACCACGGACCGCGTCCAGATCAAGGGCGCCATCCACAGACGGGTCCAGGGATGGTGGGCAGGCGGTTGGTAAAAAATCTCGTGGGCGTTCGGGTAAACGCGGTGCAGGAGAGTCCTGACACAGCTCGCAGTTTGCCCATTCTGCCGACTATCTTCAGAGACGATTACACCCACGTCGGAAATGATGAAAAGCACTATTCTTTGTGCGACACTCGCGCGCTATTGACGGAGATTAGTTGTGGAAAATCAATTGCGATATATCGCTGTGGAAGGCCCGCTCGGTGTCGGTAAAACTACCCTGGCGACACGATTGTCAGAGTCCTTGAATGCAGGCTTGATACTGGAGAACCCAGCTGAAAACCCGTTTTTGGATGATTTTTACCGACAACCAGAGCAAATGGCGCTGCCTGTACAGCTGCATTTTCTATTGTCACGACGTGAGTCTTTGAAGGATCTAGCAGCGAATATCAATGACAATTCCTGCTGGGTTTCTGATTTTTTCTTCCAGAAAGATCGTTTGTTTGCCGGTCTGACGCTACCGCCCAGAGAGTTTGAGTTGTACCAATCCCTCTCAAGAGAGCTCGATTTTGACTTACTGGTTCCCGATTTGGTGGTTTATCTGCAAGCACCCCTCGATGTGTTGTACGATCGCATCGAGAAACGGGCAATTCCGTCCGAGCAGGCGATCGCCAGCAGTTATGTCGCGCGCTTGCAAAAGGCTTACACCGAAATGTTTCATAATTACTCGGATACACCTTTGCTGATAATCAATGCAACTGACATTGATTTTGCGCAAAATGAATCTGACTATGAAAGATTGCTGCAACAGATACAAAATGTTCAGGCAGGCCGTCACTACTTTAATCCGACACCTGAAGTTGCATAGGTAACTATGCGCCAGGAAGCCGGTTTTGATTCGCTCAGCATTATAGGAGGCAAACACTTTGGCTGATACACAGATACTTCGAATAGGAATGCTCGAAGATGATATTGATCAGGCAAACCGTGCCAGTGGTTGGATTGTTGAGCGTGGCCACCAATGTGAGGTTTACAACAAGCCTGAAGATTTTCAGCGTGCTTTTCGGAAAACCAGCTTTGATGTGATTACTCTGGACTGGAACCTGCCGGATGCCACTGGTCTTGAAATTTTAAAGTGGATACGGCAAAGCCTGGTGAGTGACGTACCAGTCATTTTTATCACGGCACGCCAGGGCGAGTCAGATATCGTTGCAGCGCTCGAAGCTGGTGCTGATGATTATCTTGTCAAGCCTGTGCGCCAGTTTGAGCTTCTCGCACGTATTGGTGCACTGGCCCGACGAGCCCAGCCGGAAACTGAAATACTGGAGTACGAGCCCTACACGTTTGATACCAGCAACCGACAGATAAAAGTTGATGGAGAAGTCGTCAAACTTACTGAAAAAGAATACGACCTCGCATTGTTTCTGTTCCGCAATCGTGGCCGTGTGCTGTCGCGCCAGCATCTGCTGACGTCCGTTTGGGGTACTTCAGCGGAGCTTAATACCCGCACGGTGGATACTCACGCTAGTCGCTTGCGTAAGAAGCTTAAATTGACTGCGACTGAAAAGTGGAAATTAACCTCGATTTATCAGCACGGTTATCGACTTGAAGAACACACTGTTACCTCGGAGACTAGCTGAGCCTATTGGTATTTAACTGGCGAATGCCCGGATTCACATTGCTGGCAGGTTTATTGGTCCTAAATTGTTGAAAAGTGTGTTAGAGCAAACGTAGCTATTGCGTTTGGGGTAACATAGGGGTAATAACAATGAGCGATCGTCGCTTGGACAGGCATAATGATTAATTGCGCCCTCGGGCAAAGTACCAGCCCTATCGGTTTAATCACAAGAATCTCCGTATTGGCAGCTGGGGTGTTTGTATCCGGGGTATTTGTATCTAATGTATTTGCCCAGGTTGATCAGAAGGCCGATCTAAAGACATCCGAGTTCCAGGATCTCCCGGTCACTGTTGAATCCGGTGACACATTCTCCAGTATTATTTCCCGCGAATTGAATTCGCTAGATGCGTGGGGTGAAATCGCCAGATACAACAAACTTGATGCCCCAGATCTGCTCCAGCCCGGGGATGTGATCGTAATACCAGGGGAGCTGTTGCGGCTTAAAAACTATGCGACGGTAGTTTTCGTTAAAGGCTCAGCTTTGCATCATGACGCAGAGAGCAATGCCAAAGTTAAGGTAAAAAAAGGCGATCGAATCTATACGGGTGATCTGATTGAAACCGACAACGACGGGTTCGTCAGTATGTCTTTTAATGGTGGCTCTTCGGTGAACATCCAGCCTGAAAGTATAATGAAGATTAACGTACTTGAGTGCGTGGATCGAGAAATTGCCTGTGAAGTTTTACTTGAGTCAAGCAAAGGCCAGCTTGGGCTTGATGTTAAAAGTGTTGGTTTTGAAAAACCAACGGTATTTAACATCAGCTCGCCATACGCGAGTGCTGCGGTGCGTGGTACCCGTTTTGATTTTGATATCAATGACGGCAACATTCTCGGCGTAACGGAAGGTACTGTTGAAATCAGTGTGAATGGTGTCAGTAATGACATTGGTGCTGGTAAAGGAGTGCTGGCGGGTGAGGGCAGATCTATTAACACGTTGTTCGATCTGTTGGAGCCGCCAAAAGTGATACTGCGTGATGGTATAAACCGTATTAGCTCTGAAGACATCATTAACTGGCAACCATTGAATGGAGCAGCCAACTACCTGGTTGCGTTTGCAGCAGATGATTCAATGCAGGAAGTTATAAGCTCCTCCTCAGAGACCGGTTTGTATATCAAGCCTGAACTTTCTTTGGGTAAGGCATTTGTTAGTTTACGTGCAGTCGCGTCAAATGGTTTACGGGGATTTTCCAGCCAAAGAGAAATCGTTGTTGTAGATATTGATGAAGCAGCTGAAGAGGTAGCTTTGGACATCAGTATTGATGAAAGCAATGAAATGCGAATCACCGCTGCAGGTTCGGCCAATGATGATGTGGAAGTTAAGATAGGTAACGCATTGGAAATCCTTGATAGTGGTGAATACATTCTTGCTGAACAGGTGCTTCACATGAAAGGTGGTGAAACACAGACAGTCCAGGCGGATAGTACTTCCGACTGGTACCTGCAAGCCAGAAAAGTACTTGATGCAAATACGGTTTCGCCCTACGGACTGCTTTATCTGTATGAAAAGACCGAGGGGTAGTTGACAAGCCATTATCATTGAACATCCCAGGCTGATACTGCATGGCTGTATCCGGAGAAAATGCCCGCCGCCGGGGGCGGTTGGGCTACTGGACACTACTGTTCTTCTATTTGTTCTTCGGCCTTTTAACCTGGCTGATGAATCACTTCGATGTAACCTTGAAAATGGATCGCCTGATCCATGACAGCTGGGTACGCGTAAATCAATCAGAACCATCGAAGGATATTGTCATTGTTGGCATTGATGCGCGTAGTGTTGCAGAGCATGGGCGCTGGCCATGGCCTAGAAGCGATCAAGCCAAAATAATCGATAATCTGTCTGCAGCCGGTGCAAAAATAATTCTGATTGATGTGTTGTATTCCGACTTCGCGGTAAATGACCCGGAGGGCGATGCGCGCCTTGCTTATGCCATAGAAAGAGCCGGATCTGTAATTCTGCCGATAGTGACTGAAGGTAGAGGCGCAGATATTAAGGACGGTGAGCGCCTTCCAATACCAGATATAGCTATGGCTGCAAGCAACCTGGGGCATATTTTTCTGCCGATAGACAGCGATGGCATCGTACGTCGCGTCTTCCTTAAGGCCGGCTTCAAAAAACCACACTGGTCAATGCTTTCGCTGGTAGCAATGGAAACTGACGGTACAGCACCAGAGCAATTGCCCGGTGTACGGATGCAACATACCGACACTGCAACGAACTGGGTTGGAGACTATGAAGTCCTGATTCCGTTTCATGGTCCAAAAGGCACGTTTAAAACAATTTCTGCCATCGACGTTTTAAACAACAATATCGAACAAGAAACTTTTAACAACAGCATAGTATTTTTTGGCCTTACTGCGACGGGTCTCGGTGACGCAGTACCGACACCGATCCTGGGGCTCGATCAGCCGATTCCCGGTGTGGAAGTACACGCCAATATTTATAACTCGCTTCGCGCTGGTACGATGATTCGTGAAGTCGGCGTGTTGCTTGATTTTATTCTTGTCGCGCTGTCTATTGCGTTGTTGCTTGCGGTCTATTCAAAGTTGAGGCCACGGTGGGGCTTCCTGAATACAGTTTTGTTAGCGCTGTTACCAGTACTGATAAGTTTTCTATTGTATCGCTTTGTCGGAATTTGGTTCGCACCATTATTGGCGTCGCTTCCCATATTGCTGGCGTTCCCGCTATGGACATGGCACAGGCTTGAGTTTGCTACTCGATTTCTTAGAACGGAAACAAACAAACTTGCTGTCTATGACGATGAATTGGATGTCACAAGCGGTGCACCTGTCGTGAGCCTGTTTGAAAATGCTTGTACCCACCTTGGATTACAAAAGTGGTTTATATATTCCAACGGTAAACTAAGGAGTAGTAAAAAGCTTAGTATCACTGATATAGAGAAAATTAGTTTTTCCGAATGGACAAGACATCAAGGAATGCAAGTTAAGAAGTACGCTTCTAAAAAACCACTGATTGTGGGATATCAGTTTGAAAATGCTGTACTGAGTTACCGATTCGGAACATACCTGGATAATGCTTCGAGGATGCAGGGTCTCATCGAGTTACCGGATGTTGGTGGAACCATTGAAAGCCTGCAGACAGATGCAGATAGACTCAGCAGGCAGAATCAACGCATGCTGCAATTAAAGGTACTTAACGACAATATATTCAACGGTAGTCCTGCGGGTTTGATTGTCTGGAATTCTGTCGGGGAGCTGCTGCGTCATAATGAGCTCGCGTTTGATATGTTCAAAGACCTGCAGCTTGAAAATACAACAGTATTTGATTTCTTTGTCACTATTGGAAAAGATCCGCTGCGTATAGATCGAGACGAATTTGAAGCAATTATGTTGCATGGTCAAAACTTGCAAATGAATTACTTGCACGGTGAAGACGAGCTGATCATTGACTTCAATGTGCTGGGTGATGACCTTTATGAGCGATTGATCGTTGCCAGCACCGTCGATTTAAGTGAAATAAGACGAGCTGAGCGATTGCGTAGCGAGCTTATAGAGTATATGTCCCACGATCTGCGTTCTCCTCTGATCTCCTCGTTGTATCTGGTTTCTCAGGATCGAGAAGAATCGCCACCTGAGAAAGATGTTTCGCATTTAGTTCAGGTCGAAAAAAATATTAACAAAACATTGAAGATGATCGATGATCTGCTTGGTTTGACTCGCGCTGAAAATCTTTCCGTTGAACATCTGCAGCCAGTATTTTTTGAGAACCTTATCGAGAGCACTATCGATCAGCTGTTACCGCAGGCACGACAGAAAAATATCGAGCTTGTTACCGAAGCAATTGATGAAGACGTTTGGGTAAGTGCTGACTCCAGTCTGTTAGAGCGTGCTTTTATTAACGTCGTCGGTAACGCAATCAAATACTCGCCTGAAGGCACGAAAGTTATTATTTCTACATCGATCAAAGAGGTTGGGTGGATTCAGACTAATGTTGTTGATCAGGGAATTGGTATCCCGGAATCTCGTATTAATAAATTGTTTACGCGTTTCCATCGTGATCCTGAAGTACAGAAGAGATTTAAAGGGACCGGGCTGGGCCTGGCACTGGTGGCTACAGTATTGAAGCAACATGGTGGTACCGTCACTGCAACCAGTGTGGAGAATCAAGGCACCACGATTTGTTTACGTCTGCCGATTTTTGAGTTGGAAGATACCTGATCTGCCGGTTTAATTTGTATTGGGGTGATTGCCGTCTAGCTCGGTTTATTCGTGAAATGGCGAGCATAGCGCGCAGAGTATTGGTTTCACAGGGTATTTTCTTCTCGCGTTGAATACTTACTGATATTTGCAAGAGAAAAAATTCGCTGTGGAATCAAGGATCAAGCGGGATGCCGTCATTTTCATGAATAAACCGGGCTAGGTCGCGAGGAAAATGCGCTACTAAATGCGAACCAGTACAACAAGTCAGCGTGACCCGAGTCGCTTTATTGCCCTTTTTTGTGACTTGATTCCGAATCGTCTGAATTTCACTGTGCTAATTTTAGTCCCCCGTCAGATAGCTGGCGGCGCTTGTCCCGGTAACGACTGGTCGACGGGCAGGCTTTTGTTTTACCAGTTGTAATTTTGTAAACGGAGTAGTAAAGATGTTGAAGTATTTTCGCAATTTTCTCGTTGCCATCCTTTCCTTAGGTGTTTTCTCTATTGCCCATTCTGCGCCGATTAATATCAATTCGGCAGATGCAGCTACGCTTGCGCAAACTATTAGCGGCATTGGGCCGTCCAAAGCTCAGGCAATAATTGACTACAGGCAAGAGAATGGCCCTTTCGCCTCCCTTGATGATCTAGTCAAAGTACAGGGTATCGGATTTAAAACTCTTGATCGTATTCGTGAGTTTGTCATCGTAGCGCCAGAAACCCAAAAGACGTCTAAGTCAGCTGCTGTTGGTTCTTCTGCTACTGAATCCTCTGCAAGCAGCAAGCAGCCAGTTTTATTGCCGAACTAGTCAGCGTTGCTAATTGACCGGCTTTAATGGTGGCTGTTTGCCGGTTATTTCAGGAGGTGTTGCCAGACAGGTGACACCTCATTTAAGACGATTTTTGTAGAGATACCGCCGCCACTTGCAAACAGCCAGCTGGCAACGAATAAGGGTTACAACCTACTCTTTTACCTTGCTGTCGCGTGACCAACGATCGGTCAGCCTTTTGCTATTCTCACTGAATAGATTAATAAAAGGCGGAGAAATCCCGAATGTTGGAAGAATTCAAGCAGTTTGTTCTTGGCGGTAACATGGTGGATATGGCTGTCGGGATTGTTATCGGCGCTGCGTTTGGAACTATTGTTGGTAGTCTGGTTGAGGATATCCTGCTTCCGCCTATTGGTTTGCTATTGGGTGGTGTCGACTTTAGTTCGATTTTCACGGTGCTAAAAGAAGGATCGACCGCAGCACCCTATGCATCTTTGGAAGCAGCAAAAACTGCCGGTGCGATCACTATCAACTGGGGCAATTTCTTAAATACGCTGATCAGCTTTATTATTATTGCCGCCGCAATTTTCGTTGTTATAAAACTACTAAATAAAGTGCGCAGTGCACAGGAGGAAACACCGGAAGCTTCGGTAGCTCTGTTGGGTGAGATTCGAGATTTACTCAAACATCAGGCGGGTGGGGCGATCGGTTTGCAAGCCGGCGAACAAGTCAACAGCCTGACAAATGACCCGACAGACAAACCGCGCGACTAATTTGATCTTCTGTTAAAGCGTTTTTATAAATGAGATTCACCAATACCAGGCTGGGTTTCTTTCTGTTATCTGCATTTACCGGTTTATTGGTAGGTAGCAGTACAGTTGCGTTAATAGAGTGCATCGGTTTTTTGCAGGATCTCTTGTTTGGTGAAGCCGCTACTGATGATCCCGATGAAATGCAGTCTCGCTTTTCCGGGTGGTCTGTTCTACTTGCTCCGATAGTCGGTGGTATTGGTATAAGCGTTATGCTGCGGTTGCTCCCAGGGCAACGCTTTCATGGAATTGCAGATGTAATGGAAGCGAGTGCGCTGCGTGCCGGTAAGATGGATGTGCGCTCAGGAATCACAGCAGCATTTGCGACAACGTTGTCTCTTGGAACTGGTGCACCACTTGGTCGCGAAGGACCTGCGGTACATATCGGTGCCTCGTTAACTTCCTGGTTGGCTGAACAATTCAAGCTCGCACGAACACAATCACTGACACTACTTGGTTGTGCAGCAGCTGCAGCAGTGACTGCATCGTTCAATACACCGATAGCGGGAGTTATATTTGCGCTGGAAGTCGTAGTTGGCTATTACGCGTTGAGTGTATTTGCACCGGTTGTTGTAGCGGCTATGGGAGCGGTTATCGTGCGCCACAGTGTCTACGGTAACCAACCAGAATTTAGTTTGCCGGATTATCAAATCGGTTCTCTCTGGGAGCTACCAGCATTTGCACTACTTGGTTTGACTGCGACTATAATTGTGCAGATATTTATCTACCTGGTGGCGTTTTGTCGCAGCGGGTTTGAAAAAGTTGCAGTGCCGGTGTGGATCAGGCCAGTATTTGCAGGCGTGTTTATTGGTGCAATGGCTCTTTATTATCCACTGGCGCTAGGGGTCGGGTATGAAGGTACGGCACTGGCATTAAATGAAAATCTGCCACTGGCATTATTGGCGGGTCTTCTAATAGCTAAAGTGCTTGGCGGTGCGGTAGCTCTTGGTAGTGGTATGCCAGGTGGTGTATTTAGTCCAGCATTATTTATCGGGGCTATGTTTGGCGGTGTGTTTTGGTATGTAGCTCAAACGCTCGTTCCTGCTGAGTTATCCAGCCAGGGTGTCTATTCAGTCGTCGGTATGGCGGCAATTGCATCTGCAATGCTCGGAGCGCCAATCTCAACACTGCTTATCGTTTTTGAATTAACCATTGACTATGATCTGGTTATTGCGGTGATGCTTGCTGCTGCAATGGCAAGCACTTTTATGCAGTTGATGCCACATAGCTCTTTTTTCCGATGGCAACTCGCAAGAAGAGGTATCAATCTCAATACAGGTCGAGATCAAGGTTTGTTAAGAACCAGGACTATAGATGAGTTTGTTACCCAGAACTTTATTCGAGTCGAGCAGAGCGCTACATTAAGCGCAGTTGAGTCTTCCATGTACGCGCACAGACGTTATATAGCGGTGGTGCTGAACGGGGAAGATGAGTTTATCGGTAGCTTATCTACTGATGAGCTGGCGGCAGGGGTGATTAATGATCGTGAAGCTACTTGTGATTCTGCAATGAACTCAGTGGATCATGCTATTCCCCACAGTACCAGCCTGCTGGCAGCTCTACAGTTTCTAAACGAGTTGGACACAAACTACGCCCCGGTTACAAAAACCGGGGATGATGCGGAGAAAGTTGTTGGTGTGATATATCGCAGTGATGTGCTGAAGGCACTCTACGAGATGATGCGCGCTGCCAGATCCGAAGAGTATGGAGTTACCTGAAGACGGTCACGTGCCAACCTTAACGCCTGCGGTCTTTTCAGTTAATACTCTTGTTTTACTACTCACCGGGTATCTCATGGTATTCGCCGTCAGTGCCAAGGTATTTATTGCCTGAATAGAAAGACTCTTTACCACTGTCGAGCAGTACTTTGAGCATGCCATCGACATTATTGCCAGCGCCTGCATATTTTTCAGCGAACTGGGCTGGGCCGATCGCATCCAGCATTTCAAAAGGTCCCTCAGCCCATGCAAATCCCCAGCGCATCGCGCGATCCACATTGACGATATCCTTTGATATTTCAGGTACCAGAGAGCTGCTGTAACCAAGTGTTGAGCTCATTAGATCCCAGGCAAACTTGCCTTCAGCGTCGTCACTGAACATCAGCGTTTTGATATTCTGATGCCTGGCATCAAGGTCTGCAGGTGACATTGGCCTCCATGATTGTGATGAAAGATCGAACACCTCCATCGATTTTTCACCAGAGTCTGATTTTGTGAGTTTATAAAAGCCACCGCCGGTTTTGCGGCCAAGTTGTCCGGCTGCAAGCATAGCGTTTTCGGCGTCTGGCATTTTTAGGTAATCACGACCGGCATCATCTTTGGGTAGATTCTGCTCGAGGTTCTTTGCCACAAAATCCATGACATCCAAACCAATTAAATCTATTAAGCCATAAAGCCCGGTTGGTGGCAGCCCTATCGGTTTAGACATCAATGCATCGACCGTTTCCATTGAAAGTCCGGAGTATGCTGCCTTGTGCAGACCGGACAACATCCAATTGCAACCGATGCGGTTGCCGATAAAGTTAACTGTATCTTTCGCGTATACAACACCTTTACCCATTGGACCAGATAGATAGTCTGCAAGCCTTGTAATAGCAGATGGATCTGTTTTGCTCCCCGGAACCAGCTCTACCAATTTCATCAGATGAACCGGGTTAAAAAAGTGTGTTACTGCGATATCCTTTTGCATACGCTCTGGCATATCTTTATAGATGTCACGCAGCGGTATGCCAGAGGTGTTGGTAGTGAGTACAGAACCATCTTTTCTGACTGTTTCAAGTTTGCTAAAAAGATCTCGCTTGATATTTACGTCTTCAACAACGGCTTCGCAAAGCCAGTCGCAGTTTTCAAGCGACTGTAAATCGGTTTTCAATGAGCCGGGGGTAATGAGCTTCGCCTGATCCTCCGTTATTGCCGGACGTTTGCCAGACATAAGGCGCTCGATTGCTTTTTGAGCGGTTTCGGTTTCAAGGTCGAGTAGAGTGACGTTGACGCCGGTCGCGGCACATAACCCGGCGATACCCGCACCCATAGTGCCTGCACCGATGACACCGACATTTTTGATTGCTTCAGACATGCTTTATCCTGATTGTGTTTCTGTCGCGCGAGTGTAGGGTAACTGGCCGTTTTACACCAGTCACCCAGTACGAGTCACCCAGTACAAGTGACCTTGTACCAACTGCCCTGTACCAGTCGCCCAGTGCCTTACATCTGATAAACTTTGGGCAACCTGGTGTTTGATATCAGGGAGTAATGTGCAGCCCATCAACCGGAATTTCTTATGCCGCGCCATATTGGTTTTGATACTTTGATGTTACACGCTGGTCAGCGCCCCGACCCGACAACTGGCGCTCGTGCCACACCGCTGTATCAGAGTACGTCATTCGTATTTCAGGACAGCGAGCACGCAGCATCGCTGTTTAATGTTGGTCGCGCCGGCCATGTCTATTCCAGAATTTCTAATCCAACTGTGGCGGTACTGGAAGAACGAATGGCAGCCCTTGAGGGTGGTGTCGGTGCTGTTTGTACCGCTAGTGGTATGGCTGCAATTCATCTTGCGATCACTACACTGGCTAATAGTGGCTCGCATATAGTCGCCTCGCGGGCGCTCTATGGTGGTACGCATAATCTGCTTGCCTACACCCTGCCGCGGTTTGGCATTGAGACCACATTTGTTGATCCACAGGATCCGCAACAGTGGCAAGACGCTATTCGGGACAACACAAAAGTGTTGTTTGGAGAAATTGTTGCCAACCCGGGTTGCGAAGTGCTTGATATAGAGAAAATATCGACGATTGCCCACGATGCAGGTGTGCCGCTGGTACTTGATTCAACACTTACACCTCCCTGTTTGATAAAGCCGTTTGACCACGGCGCAGATATCGTCGTCCATTCATTGACTAAGTTTGTTGGTGGTCATGGTGTTGCTATCGGGGGTTGTGTTATTGATTCCGGCCGATTTGACTGGGCAGGGTCAGGTAAGTTTAAACAGCTCTCCGAACCCTATGAAGGGTTTCACGGGATGAACTTCGTTGAAGAGTTTGGCCCAAGCGCTTTTGCTATGCGAGCCCGCAAAGAAGGTTTGCGGGATTTTGGTGCAAGCCTGAGTCCGGCCAATGCGTTTTATCTTTTGCAAGGCTGCGAAACATTGTCCATGCGAATGGCACGACACATTGAAAACGCACGTGCAGTAGTAGACTTCCTTGCTTCACATGATACTGTCGCGAGTGTTGCTTATCCGGAGTTACCGGGTCATCCAGATCGTGACCTTGCGGCGAAACTACTTCCCAATGGTACGACTGCAGTGTTTAGCTTTGAAGTCAAAGGCGGACGAGATGCCGGCAGGCGATTTATTGAAAAGCTTAATCTCTTTTCTCATCTTGCCAATGTGGGGGATGCCAAATCATTGGTGATTCATCCTGCCTCCACCACTCATAGCCGTATGGATGCAGCTTCACTGAAGGAGGCCGGTATTTCCGAGGGTTTAATCAGGCTTTCTATCGGTCTTGAAGATAAGCGTGACCTTATTGATGATCTATCTGCAGCACTCAAGGCATCGCAGAGAGGTGTTAAGTCATGAAATTAAAATATGATGGTTGCGAAGTTTATATCTATACCGGCGGAGAAGACCATAAGCCGCGACAGGAGTCATTGGTTTTTATTCATGGCGCAGGAATGAACCATACAGTCTGGACGCTACTTGCCAGATATTGGGCCAAGGCGGGTTACAACGTGGCCGCCATTGATTTACCTGGTCATGGCCTTACCAGTGGTGATCCCGCGCAGACTATTGAAGAAAATGCTGCTTTCGTGTGCGGTGTTGTTGATCAGTTGGGCTTGTCAGATGCGGTAAATATTGCTGGCCATAGTATGGGTTCACTGGTGGCGTTGGAATCTGCAGCGCGTTTAGAGTCAGTTAAATGTCTGGCAATGCTGGGTACTACTGTACCGATGGTTGTAGGTGCGCCGTTGCTTGATGCTGCGCACAAAAACGATCATGCCTCTGTCGATATGATTTCCTTGTTTGGTCATAGTTTCGGATCGCAGATCGGAAGCAATCCTGTGGCTGGCATCTCTGCTCAATTATTGGCCGAACGTATTCTTGAAAGCTCAAAAGATGGAGTACTGTTTGCAGCACTTAATGCCTGTAATGAATATAAAGCCGGCCTGCAATCTGCGGCCTCTGTCTCGTGCCCCGTTGGTTTGATACTCGGTGAGTTTGATCAAATGACTCCAAGAAGAGGTACTGCTGACTTATTAAAAGCCTTTCCCGCTGCTCGCGAGATCTGTATCCCTGATTGCGGCCATATGATGATGTCGGAGAAACCCGAAGCAACTCATCATGCATTGCGTCAGGTAATAGAAGGTTCGGTGTGACTATAGAGCGTCTGAATAAAATAAAAGACTGCCTTGAAAGAAGGCAGCCGGACCTTGCAGTTATAACCGACCATATGCACAAGCCGCATAATGTGTCTGCAGTGATGCGAACTTGTGATGCCACAGGTGTGTTCAATTTTCATGCAGTGATGCCGGCAGATGAATCTTTCAGGGCACGCAGTGGTATTGCGATGGGGAGCGATCGCTGGCTGGATATTCAGGTTCACAGCGAGATCACCAATGCGATGACTGCACTTAAACAGGAAGGCTTCCGGATTGTCGCTGTGCACAAGAGTGACCGGTCCGGTAACTTCAGAGATATCGATTATTGTCAGAAGACGGCGATTTTATTTGGTGCCGAGCTTTTTGGTGTTAGCGATGTGGCAGCTGATCTGGCGGACAGCCATGTCAGTATTCCGATGCAGGGTATGGTCGAATCCTACAATGTCTCGGTGGCAGCAGCGATTGTGCTGAGTGAGGCGCAAAGACAAAGAGACCAGGCAGGTTTTTATGCCACTCGCAGGCTTGATCAGGCGACTTACGACAAAACGCTGTTCAAATGGTACCGGCGCAAAGAAGCACAGTATTGTGACGACAATGGCATCGATTATCCGGAAATTGATCCAGAAACCGGCGAATTGCTTGATATCGAAGCTTTCGCACGGGCGCGTGCAGAGTAAGTAACCGTATTGATTTTGTATCAACTTGAAAATTTATTGTTACGATAGTGACAAAGCTGTAAGTTTTGAGACATAATGCACTTAACTGCCTCGCAATATTAAAATTGTGAGCTACGCAGTGCAAACAACCACTAAGAGATTGTTGACATGTCACCCAAAATGCACAAACTTGCAATATCAATCGCGTTAGCGGTGTTTGCAACCGGTGTTGCAGAATCACAGGATGCCACTCCGGAAAATAATATCAGCTTATATCCGCCAGATGCCCAGCCGGGTGAGTGTTATGCCAAAGTCCTGGTTCCGGCAAAGTACGACACAATCAGTGAGAAGGTTATAAAGCGAGAAGCCAGTGAAAGCGTCACTGTCATTCCAGCGAAGTTTGAGTGGGTTGAAGAGCGTATATTAACCAAGGAAGCATCTGAGACTTTGACCGTTGTGCCAGCGGTGTATCGATGGGTTGAAGAGCGTGTCATGGTCGAGCCTGCGAGTACCCGTCTGGTACCGGTGCCAGCTGAGTATGAAACTGTTTCTGAACGAGTGCTTGACCGACCAGAGCAAACCGTCTGGAAGAAGGGTCGCGGTCCGATCGAAAAAATTGATAACACAACGGGTGAGATATTATGCCTGGTGGTGGAGCCTGCGACGTATAAAACCATTAGCCGCACCATCGTCAAGTCACCCGCAACTACCCGCTCGGTAGACGCGCCACCAGTATTTAAAACTGTGCGTAAGCAGGTAGTTGATCGACCAGCAGAGGTTCGCAAGTCAGCCACACCAGCGGAGTTCAGCACCATAAGAGTGCGCAAGATGATAGAGCCTGCAAGTGAGCAGCGTGTCAGTTTGCCAGCTGAATTCCAGACAGTGACCAAGCGGGTAAAGGTCTCGTCAGAACAGTTAAGCTGGCAACCGATTCTTTGTGAGACTAATGTTAATCAGGACATCATCGCGCGTTTGCAGCAAGCATTAAAAACTAAAGGCTTTAATCCGGGTGACATTGATGGTGTGTTGGGAAGCGCTACGCTCGGAGCGGTTGAGGCCTATCAAAGAGCATCTAATTTAGCGCGTGGTGGAGTAACCATGGAGACGCTGGATGCTCTGGAGGTAAAATTGCGTTAGCACTTTTGCCTATATTATTGCCGAGCGAAATAGCCAAAGCTATAGCCGAGCGAAAGAAATAGAAGTTAAAAAGGGGCCTTGATCAAGGCCCCTTTTATTTCCAGGCGTTTTTATTTATAGGTTGCTGTTAAAGCAAGTTATTGCTAATGGTAATTCTTTTTGAATGAAGGATCGGAGATCAAGTCATTCAGAACGTCAAAGATAAGATCGCGTATCTCCTCTACCTTCCCCATACCTTTAACGGAAACAAACTTGGGCGCTGCATCGCCATGTTTCTCACTCAGGTTCTTGTAGTATTTGATCAAAGGTTCTGTTTGTTTGTGGTACACGCCAAGTCGATGCCTGATGGTTTCTTCCTTATCGTCATCACGCTGAATCAGTGGTTCTCCGGTCAGATCATCCAACCCGTCTTTTTCCGGTTTGTTGTATTCGATATGGTACGTGCGACCTGACTCTGGGTGTACGCGCCTGCCGCTTATACGGGTAACGATCTCATCATCGTTAACGCCGATCTCGATAACTGCATCAATGCGGATGCCACCTTGAATGAGCGCCTCCGCCTGACCGATAGTGCGCGGAAACCCGTCAAGCAAAAAACCTTTTTCGCAGTCCGGGTGGGTGACGCGGTCTTTGACCAGTCCGATAATCATTTCGTCCGGTACCAGCTCACCTTTGTCCATCAGAACTTTGGCCTGATGGCCAATTTCAGTTCTCGCCCTTATCGCCGCGCGAAGCATATCCCCGGTAGAGATTTTGGGTATCTTGTATTTCTCGGCAATAAAGGCGGACTGAGTCCCCTTTCCGGCACCTGGGCCGCCGAGTAGAATTAAACGCATTGAATTAAATCCGCCAAAAATAAAATTCTTTCATTGCTGGGTGATCGGTTCGAGCTGCCGCTGATGTCCGGGAATATCTAACCTGGGACTCGCCGCATCTTAATCTGTCCATTCCTTACTAAAAGGTGTTTCCGTATAAAATTGAAGTCTCGATTTATCCGTTTGTCGTCCGACTCCCCGGACTATTCGCGAAGGATGTTGGGTTCGACACCAGCTACTGAGATAATTATGCAACAGTTTGCCGAGTTATTGTAATGATTCCCGCACCGACACCAGCTGAGCTGGAAAAATACCGCCAAGATATTGTATTTTCAGAAACACTTTGGCAGAAGCAGCTTACATTCCATACCACCTGGGGCTTGTTTTCGCCTAAGGAGATTGATGCCGGAAGTCGATTGCTGCTTGAGTTTTTACAAAAGCAATACTTGCCGCGTGACGAGGAGCAGGCGAAGGAGATTTCCAAATGCCTCGACGTCGGTTGTGGTTACGGCGCTCTGGGTTTGACACTGGCGGCGAACTACCCGCAAAGCGCTATTACGATGATCGATAAAGACTATGTAGCAATCGAATATTGCCGTAAAAATGCCGGTGTAAATAACTTGAAGAATGCCAATATGTTTTTGAGCAACGGGTTGAATCAGGTTGATGAGCACGACTTTGATCTGATTGTCACTAACCTGCCAGCAAAATCAGGTAAAGAGCTGTATACCTTAATGTTTTGTGACATCCACTCAAAACTCAAAAGTGGTGGCGCGTGCTACATCGTGACAATTAATGGTTTAAGGCAATTTGTGAAACGACATTTCACCGATATATTCGGCAACTACAAAAAGCTTAAACAGGGGTCAGTTTATACGGTCGCGATGGCGACCAAAGAATAGCCGCCTCAGCTGGTTTTCGCCCTCAGATGGTACTCGTTATTGGCGATATTCTTGTTGGCGGATAACTACAGTGAATAATTACAGCGAAAAAAATCTTCTGGCATTTTCAGTCGTAGCAATTGCCAGTTTTGCTGAACTTTCCGGTCTTACAGAGGCCAGTGCATCAAGTACCAGTGGCAAATTGCAAGGTTCGTTACGGCGCGTCTTGGGTTTTGGTCGCAGGCTGCGTGGCATCAGATAGGGTGCATCTGTCTCGATCATCAAGCGGTTAAGTGGAATATTGCCGACGCAGTCAAGCAGGTGTGCACCTCTGCGTTCATCGCAGATCCAGCCGGTAATACCAATATAGCAATCCAGCTCAAGATAATCGCTCAGTGCCTCGGCTGTGTCGGTGAAGCAATGAACTACGACCAGCCCGACACGATCCCGGTGTTCTTTTAATACCGACAAGAAAGTTTCGTGCGAATCACGCTGGTGCAAAAAAAGAGGTTTGCCGGTTTTCTCTGCGAGCTCAAGGTGGGCACGAAAGCTCTCTATCTGTTTTTCCCGTGGTGAAATATCGCGAAAAAAATCCAGTCCGGTTTCTCCCACTGCTTTGACGATATCAAGCTTCAATAAGTTGTCGAGTGTTGCTTTGGTGTCTTCCGTATATTGATCGGCATGATGCGGATGGATGCCCGCGGTTGCAGAAAACAGGTCAGTGTTGCCAGATGCCAGCGCGATAGCTTTTTCACTGTCTTCGATGTCAGAGCCAGTAATGATCATGTGGCTTACATTGGCCTGGTGCGCTCTGTTGATTACATCTTCAAAATCATTACCGAAGGACTCGTGTGTAAGGTTGGCCCCAATGTCAATTATGGTTTTTTCTGAAGGTGTTATTGAGAACACTAAAGTATCCAAATGCTGTTAGACTGCGGTGCAGCTAAAAATCGTACCACTACTATTATAGTAGTTCTGTGTCGTAGCGGCTCGTGTCAGTATAATGCCAGCAGTCTGCTACTGGTGAATTTATCACAACAATACCTGTTCGATCCGGTGCAACTGATGTGTTGCTTCTGTGTGGCCCTGTGTAGTCCCTGTGTAGCGAGGCGATCTATTACTTCCACATTGAGAAGCGAACAGAATCGTTTGTACCTCGTATGAGAATAGCTGTCTGTTTACCGATTTTATTGAGAGCACTTGAACTGAATGTTCCCTAAATATCCTAATTTTTTTATCTGCGCAGCACTGCTTTTGGTTCATTCGGTTGCGCGGGCGGATCATACCAGTGTTGAGCAACGGTACAGCGATCAAAGAGAAGTATTTCAAGAGCTAACCGGATTGTTGCAATCCGGGGAGCTTACAAAAGCGATATCGCGTCGGGATGAGCTCAATGGTTATCCATTAACCGATTACTTTGACTACCTGGTTTTGCGCAAGCAAATTGAGCAATCTTCCAAGCCTGCTGATCTATTGGGTCAGATCGCAAAGCAAAATCGCGATAAACGACTGCAACGACGCCTGTTGGGTGTAGTGAAAAACCGCAGTGTAAAACTCAATAGGTGGCAGGATTACAACCTCGCCTGGGCTGATGACAATGCGCCCAACCATCCTTGTGATGATCTGCTTGCCGGATACATCAACGGGCACCCGAAACGATTTGAAAAGCAAACTCGCGAGCTATGGGCTGATGTCGACCGTCACACCCAAAATTGTGACAAAGCATTTTCAATGTTGCTGGAGGAAGTGAAGGACGTGCCAACGGCGGCATTGTGGCGTCGAACGGTGGCATTGATCAAACGCGGTAAGCTCGAATCTGCCGAATCCTTACTTAAGTATTTTAACAGCCGTGATGCGAAGATAGTGAGGGCGTGGATAGATGGATATAAAGATCCCGCCAAAGCATTACAGAATCAATCAATTCAGGGGCAAACGGTACATCACCGGGAGATAGCCGAATTGTTTCTGCGTCGATGGAGGCGTGATGATTTACCTGCGGCTCTGGAGTATTGGCGCTTAAATGCCGAGAGATTCGGTTTCAGTAAAAAGGATATCAATGAATCTGTTGCGAAATACACGGTTTTAGCTGCCAAGCGTGGTTTACCTGAATCTCTGGAGTTGCTGAAAAGCGCCCCTGAAAATCGCGACGTTCGCTATTGGAATGTGCGACTCGCTTTGCGGGATAGAAGCTGGCAGCGATGTCTGGCTGCAGTTGATCAACTTACTGAAGAAGAGCAGCTTATGCCGCGGTGGCAATACTGGCGTGCGCGATGTCTCGATGCGCAAGGCTTTCAGGCGGCTGCTGATCGTATTTATCAAAATATCGCTGGTGAATTTGAGTATTACGGTTTTCTGGCGGCAGATAAGCTATCGCAAGACTATGTAATAGAGACGAGTACAACTGGAATTCCGGATATTCATGAATTAAAAGATGACCCGCGGATCAGCAAAGCGCTGGAATATTTTTTTATTGATCTACCGTGGGAAGGTCGCAGTGAGTGGAATCGTGCGCTTAAGGGTGCTTCAGAAAAGCAATTCATGGCAGCGGCACAACTGGCTGGCGATGTTGGTTGGTACGATCGTATGATGAGCGCTGCATTTCAGGCAGGTGCTACCGACACACTACGGTGGAGATTTCCGCAAGCCTACGAGACCGATGTCAGACGATATGCAGATCATTACAATATTCCAAGTGAATTTGTGTATGGCGTCATGCGCCGTGAAAGTCGCTTTAAGGCAGATGTAAAATCACCTGCAGGGGCTGTTGGGCTAATGCAGTTAATGCCAGCGACTGCCAAACAGATGGGTAAGCAGATTGGCGTTGAAGCCCCGGCCTGGCGTTTGATCGATAGTAAGCTGAATATCAGGCTTGGCGTTCGATACCTTGACCATGTGCTTGATCGATTCAATAACAACTTTGCGTATGCCGCTGCCGCCTACAATGCAGGTCCATCAAGGGTTAAGGCGTGGGTAGCGGACAGGCCGTTTGAAACAGACTTGTGGGTTGAGACCATTCCGTTCGATGAAACCCGCGCTTATGTTCAGGCTGTGTTGTTCAACACGGTTGTTTCCGAGTGGCTTGTTAAAGACGGAAGTGTTACCCGACTTGCAGATCGAATGGACAATATATCCATCACCCAATTACTTGAGTGACTGTCTTAGTGGGCACTTGAGTAGCTAGTTATAAAGAGAGGTTCGTCTGGTGCATTGGCTGGCTACTTTTCGGTATCGGCTTTAGAACCACCACGGCATGCCGGTGAGTTTGTTGCAGATTGCCCTCGTGCTTTCCATTCGCTTGTGGTGAAGGTGTGCATCGCGAGTGCATGGACTCCCGCGCTCAACTGATCTGCCAGAAGCTTGTTGATCAAACGATGCCGTGTCAGCAAGGATTTGTTTTCAAAATCATCACTTACCACCACCAACCGAAAATGAGATTCTGCTGCAGGGCCGCTATGCATGTGACTTTCGTTCTCCACTTCAAGAACTTCTGTTGACAATGCAGCTTCAATTTTAGAATGTATTAGCGTTTGAACGCTCATAGGGTCGTTCCAGTTAATTTTTCAATCCCTTGTCTCAGTTGGTATTCTACCGCGCGATCTGCAAACAGTGACAGTTTTAGCGTTAACGATGTGTTGCGGATTTAGCGCGAACAATTGTTGATGCTGGGTTACAGGTCATCAAATGCGGAATTACCACGTCCGACAGGCATCTGGTATCCTAGCCAACTTATCAACCTGTCGGCGCGCGGATGTCCCAACTTCAACTCAATGGCAAAATTGTCAACGATGTCAGAACGCTTCTGTCAGAACACGATTCTGCGGCGCAGGATCCTGGTGTTGCGTCTCAATATTTAGGTGCAATCATTGGTTTTTTGCTGGGTCAGGAGGATATGCCTGAGCCTCAAAAACAGGAAGTCCTGGAAGAGTTGCTTGCTTTTGCTAGTCAGGTTGCGGCCGATGTGTCGCAGCAAAAGTCGGCGCAGATGCAATCTGCGTCCGGAGTGTGGAAGCCGGGAATGTCTTAGCAATTATTCGGCTGGTTTATATATCAAACCGCACTATATTCTTTCGCGAGCTTTGAGGTTGGCTCAAGAATTAAATGCACAAACTTCATCAACAAATTCAATTATTAAGGTGTAAATCTATGTCGCAAGCTACTGCCAGACACATTCTGGTTGATTCGGAAGAAAAATGTCTTGATCTTAAAAAGCAGATCACCGACGGAGCAGACTTCGCTGCTCTCGCTTCCGAGCACTCATCCTGTCCTTCCGGCAAACAGGGCGGTGATCTCGGCTCGTTCGGGCCAGGTATGATGGTGCCAGAATTCGACAAGGTGGTATTCAACGAAGCAGTCGGTGAAGTTCATGGCCCGGTTAAAACACAATTTGGCTATCACCTGTTGGAAGTAACTTCCCGTACGTAAACTTTTGTTTGAGGACTGCTGGCACGAGCCGGCAGTTCTTTCATCGGGTTTCTGACCGAGCACTCACGCCGCACGCCCCCGCATGTACCGGGTAGGCCGTTTTATCGCGGCGACCACCTCCAGCGCAGAATGTCTTTCTGTAGCTTATCGAAACTAATACTAATCCATACCGTCAAACCGATTGTCGTGCCTCAGCTATCAAGCTAAGTGCTGTGCCGGCGGTCCGAATCGAATGGCATATCACATGTGTTTTTCCGTAAAAATCTGGCCCAATCTGTTGGCTGGCTGCGAACTATATGTGTCAATTTAGTTACACAATTGTTACCTAGGTTTCGTGAATGGCAGACGTTTGTTGTATAACTTATTGTTTTCAAAGTGCTTAGTATAGAATCTCAACTTGTTGCAGCAAGCAAACATATTGGAAATTATTTGATACAACTGTTGTATTTTGCTCAATTCGAACTTAAAGTGTACCTCGTGGCGTCGCGCAGCAATAAGCGTGCCGCTGCTGCAAGTGGTTTTTGAATACAGAGATGTGATGTTGGATGGACCAGAACAAGGCATAGCACAATGTCTGAAACCTCTTCCGTCAATCTGGATATAGCGGGTCCGGAATCGACGATGGAAGGTGGCGGCTTAAACCGCCACAGACTGGTAATACTAATAATAATAAAATGTGCGTGAAATTTCAGGGCGTCCCTCGGCGCCCTTTTTTTCGTCTGTAATTTCTAACACTTCCAACATCGTGGCATGCTGAGTGGTGTTGACTGTCATCACAAGCGAGCGCGTAGTTTACCTGTTTTCCATCTTTTTGTTTACCTAGTTGCGCGATGCGTTGAACTGAATATTTGATACAAACTTGCAGGAAGACGAGTTTTAAGAACGCACTGATTGCGTGAATTCTACTGCTGGTTGCTAAGTTGGATTGACTGCTAAGTTGTTTATACTGATGTCGGAGGCGCTTTTGAATCACACGGGTAAGAGCGATCAATCCGGCTTGTGTTTTGTCCGTCGCCTTCACGTAGTCTGGGTATAAAGAGCAGCTTGTTATATTTCTTTTAGTGAATGGACATGTCAATAGTGCATGTGCTGGAAGCAATAAGTTTTCATTCCCCAGTTACATAGGCCCCAGTTACATAGGCCTGGTCAGATTGGCAGCAGTTACATTGGATCTCTACAAACTCATCTGCGCTTAGCGGTACCTTTGTATGCTTTAGTCTCGGTCTAATTGTTGATCACAGCAGGCCTCAACCGTAATCGGTAATTAAAGTATTCGGTAATTAATAATGACAAATTCTGCCTACAAAAATCTAGTCTCTCGATTTCGAGAGATCGATAGCTTGCAACATGCGATTACCTATCTTAACTGGGATCAAATGGTCATGATGCCACCGGGTGGTAGCGAGATGCGATCAAGGTCGATTGCAGAGCTTGCTGGCATCAGCCATGCGAAACTCACGGCACCGGAGATAGAAGTCTGGTTGTCAGAGTTAGCGGGAAGTGCGGACAATCAGGCAAGTATTCGCGAAATGAAACGCGTATGGGGTAATGCCAATTGCTTGCCTGCAGAATTGGTAAAGGAGCAAATCATAGTTGGCTCAAAGTGTGAGATGGGCTGGCGGACTCAAAGAGCCGCCAACGACTGGCAGGGCTTTTTAAAGAATTTTAAGCCGGTGGTCGAACTCTCCAGACAAGAAGCAAAGTACAGACAGGAAGCAAGCTCAGCCACCACGCCCTACGAGGCATTGCTTGCGCTGCATTGTCATGGTGATTCAGAAGCGCTGATTGATTCTATTTTTAATGAGTTGCGTGAGGTGCTCCCGGATCTATTACAGCAAGTAGTAGAGAGGCAGGGTGATTCGCAGGTATCGGTGAACGCAGATTTCCCGGTAGAGAATCAAATCAAACTAAATAAGGAAATGCTAACCACGCTGGGCTTTGACTTCAATGCAGGCAGACTTGATCAAAGCATGCATCCGTTCAGCACCGGCAGTGCAGGCGACTCGCGGATCACAACCCGGTATGAGACTGATGCTTTTCTGGAAGCAATGGCCGGGACGGCGCATGAGGTCGGTCACGCCAGTTACGAAAGTATGCTGCCAGAGGCATTTAAGGGGCTGCCTATTGGTGAATCCCGTAACATGTGCATTCATGAAAGCCAGAGTCTGTTATTTGAAAAGCAGATTTTCTATTCAAAAGCGTTTATGCAGTTCATAACGGAGAAAATTCATAGCCATCTCAGCGCTGCTACCAGTCTAAGTGCGGATGATCTTTGGAAACTTGGAACTCGTGTTGCACCCGGCAACATTAGAGTGGAGGCGGATGAGGTTACTTATCCGCTGCATGTGATGTTGCGGTATGAAATTGAAAGCAGATTGATCAATGGTGATATAGAAGCTGAAGATATTCCGGAACTCTGGAATGAAAAAATGATGTCTTATCTTGGTGTCGATACGAAAGGCGACTACACCAACGGATGTTTGCAGGATATTCACTGGACTGACGGTGCTTTCGGTTATTTTCCGTCGTATACCATCGGTGCAATTAACGCCGCACAGATTTTTTCTGTTATTAAGTCAGAGCATGCTGCTTGGCAGGAGCGATTCAAACGTGGTGATGTTGAGTTTGTAAGAGACTGGCTATTGAAAAAGATCTGGTCACAAGGCTGTCAGCTTAAATCACAGGAGTTAATGCAGAGCGCCACTGGATCTCCAACCAAAGCAGAGTCACTTATTGAGCATCTTGAAGCCAGATATTTGCGCTGTGAATATTGATACGGTTCTGTCAGAGACCAGAGCGTAAATAATGCTGGCTAGAAACTTGAAGTTGGGCGTACAGACGGCGTCAGAATTGATAGAGACTGAATATGTCTCTGTTTAGCACATTATTTCTGAACGCTAATTCTACCGGATGGAGTTCTATGACCACTATATATTGCTACAGGAAAGGCACGAGACTATTTGTCTGAATGCACGTGGAGATGCTGCCATATTTTTATAGGGATGAGCCTGCGCACCAATGTGCGGCCCGTCAGATACGTAGTTACCAAGTAAATCTGGCGATTTAATTCTCTGTTAATTTTGTAGCGGTCGTTGTGGCAGATTGGTGGATACGCAAGCTTATCCTCCCTAACTGAGAGTGAGGAAAAATGCACCTCGTTGGATTAAGGAGTTAAAGAAATACAATATGCTTCCGGCTTGATCATCTGATCTAGTCAAACAATCGAATCTCTTCATGTCATGGCTTTAATAGCCACGACACTTTTTCCTAT
>CALIHW010000081.1 GCA_938020525.1 uncultured Granulosicoccaceae bacterium
TATCGGCGCTGGAATGTCTGTTTGAGGCTTGTGGTGATACGAGATTTCATTGTGAGCATTTACGACTTATTGCGCAGTAATATCTCACCGTGTCGCTCATTCCAATTATGCTGCTGAACCAACTTGTTCAGCAGACTCTAAATAGGCTGACGTCGAATAGACACACTGCTATTTTGAAAATGGTGCTAAAAAGTGGTTTGTAACTGCATACGTAGCTTTTCGCCTATATCTACTTGTCGCCTTATGAATAATCCAGGCTAGGCCATATCTCCAATCAGACTCTGAATACTGGCGATTGCTGCAAACCCCGCAGTTTCGGTACGTAGAACTCTTGGGCCGCATTGTATTTGTTTAACGCCGGCATCAATAGCGAGCTGTAACTCCTGACTGCTAAATCCGCCCTCCGGACCGACCAGCAGATTCAGATAGGGTACTGGCGTAAGGGTTTTAAAGGTAAGAGTTGCTTCTGGGTTAATCAACAGGCTGTATTCACCGATGTGATCTTTCAGCCAATGTTCCAGGGGTTTCACTTGGTCTATGAACGGTACAGTACTGCGATTACACTGAGCGCACGCGCTGTGCGCAATTTTTTTCCAGTGCTCAGCTTTTTTCTCCGCACGTTTTTCGTCCACCTGTCGCACAGTCCTTTCCGAGCTAACCGGTGAGATTCGGCTGACGCCGAGTTCAGTGGCTTTTTGCACAATCAAGTCGAACTTAGAGCCTTTCGTTAATGCTTGAACCAGTGTTATAGATACTGGTGATTCAGTAGGGTTATGCTCTGCAGTTTTAATTTGAAGTTGCGCAGCCTTGCCAGATTTAATAATTGATGCTGTGTAGTTGTTGCCATCACCATTAAAAAGTTCGACGCTATCACCTTCTTTGTAACGCATAACCTTAATCAGGTAGCGAGATTCGTCTGCGCCCAGAGTAACCACTATACCGTTACTGTTTTTAACAGCATCAGTATCTATTGCATCTGGTATGAATAGGCGGGTGGTTCTCAATGTATTATTGCTGATCGTTCTTTTTTAGTTGTTTAAGGCGTTTGCGCAGTTCATCTTTTTGTGCGTCGCTCATGGATGACGGAGACTGAAGCTTTTTGGTGTCTTGTTTAAGCTCCATGCGAAGGGATTCCTTATTTAGTTGTTCAATCGCATGTCGCAGAAGACTCAGTGGTGTATTGATCTCTGATTCTTCGGTGCTTTCCATACCGGCGCGCGCGAGTTTATGTAATGCCTCTGACTCATCGGAATCCCGGTATCTTTCAAGGATTGCACTGGTGGTTATATCCGGTTTGCTCTCTATGACAGAGACAATATCAAGCAGTAACGAAGCACCTGGAATGTCGATAGAAAACTCATAGGCTTCCGGATCAACCTCAAAGACGATTGACGGGGTGTCAAGCAAGGCGATGAGTGCTTTTCTGATCGGAGATATTCCCCCCGGTTGTGTCTGCGTAGACCGATATTGATTTCTGTGATTATAAGATTGCCGGACGGGTTGCTGTTTTGGATCGGCGCTATCTTTAAAAACCGTAACACCTACTTTTTCATGCAACTGTTCCTCTACCAGTGTTCTGTATACCCCGGTCGGTATCATCGAAATAAGTGGTTTTGCAATTTCTGCTAGTCTTGCCTTGTTGCCGGTGCTGTTTTGAACAGTGCCTTTTTGCGCCTGTAGCTCGAGTTGCTGAAACATAAAGCTGGCGGCATCAAGCCCATCATTGAGAAGGTTTTGCATAAATTTTTCCGGCCCCAGAGATTTAACCAAAGTGTCCGGATCTTCTCCATCGGGGAGGAATAAAAATCTTGCGTCTCTGCCAGATTTCAAACATGGCAGCGCAGAATTTAGTGCACGCCATGCAGCCTTTCTACCTGCTGCATCACCGTCAAAACAAAAAACAATTTCATCGGTTTCTCTGAACAACAATGTCACCTGGTCAGTTGACGTGGCAGTACCCAACGTTGCAACAGTAGTGTCAATTCCAGCGTGCGCCAGTGCGATTACATCCATATAACCTTCTACTACAAGGATTCTTTCGGGGCTGCCACGTGTTGCTCGACGAAGTTCAAACAGTCCATAGAGCTCACGGCCTTTTTGAAACAGCGGTGTCTCCGGTGAGTTCAGGTATTTGGGTTCTGAGCCATCCATGACTCTGCCCCCGAATCCGATAACCCGACCACGACGATCGCGAATGGGGTACATGATGCGATTGCGAAATCGGTCATGAGTTTTGCCTGAATCATTGCGCACCAACATGCCTGACTGAAGTAGGGAGGTTTCTGTTGCTTTGATATTTTCAGTCAACCCGTGCCAGGCATCTGGCGAGAAGCCGAGATCAAAGCGTTGTGCTGTCTCGCCACTGATACCTCTATGTTTGAGGTATTCAATGGCGGGTGGTGCGCTGCGCAGCTGTTGTTTGTAGAACTCAGTGCATGCAGAAAGCGCATCATAAAGTCCTTCTTGTGAGGGTGTGGTGGCGGCAACGGCATCCCGAGGTACTTCAAGGCCGGCGCGGTCGGCAAGGTATTCCACCGCATCGACAAAGTGCATATTGTCGAATTCCATCAAAAAGCTGATGGCATTACCCGATACACCACAACCGAAGCAATGATAGAACTGTTTTGGCTGGCTAACTGAAAACGACGGGGTTTTCTCACCGTGGAATGGACAACAGGCTTTGTGGTTAGCGCCAGCTTTTTTCAGCGGCACGTAACGATCAATAACCTCGACAATATCTACCCGTGAGAGTAGATCGTCGATAAATGATTGCGGGATGCGGCCAGCCATAAGCCATTATCGCAGATGCGGTGACACTATAGCGAGTTGCAGTACGCCTATGTTCGACTAACGGGTGATACCTTGCCAGAGGTCAGGCAACCGTTATGAACGGTCGCCTGATAATTCTGGCTGACACCTGGTTTGGGTCTGGCAGCTTTTTCTCAGGCAGCTTTCCCCAGGTAGCTTTCCCTGGGCGGCTTTCTCCTAGGCAGCCTTCTTAAGGGTAGAGAGCAGGGCGGAGAGTTCAGCGGCTTTCGGTGTTACCAGCCAGAAACGCGAGCTCAAACTATAGAAATTCTCCAGTAGTTCTCGACCCCATTCACTGTCGGTCTCTGCGATATGTGTCTCGAGCATTTCCTGCAGGACGTGCCGATATGCCTCCATAGACTCGGGGTGAATGCGTCTGATGTCTATTAGTTCATGGTTATAGCGATCAACAAACATGTTGTTGCGATCGAATACAAACGCAAATCCACCTGTCATTCCAGCACCAAAGTTGACACCAGTTTCCCCGAGTACCGCAATACAGCCACCTGTCATATACTCGCAGGCATGATCTCCTACGCCTTCGATGACAGCTGTAGCACCCGAGTTGCGTACTGCGAATCGTTCACCCCCGAGTCCGGAGACGTACATCTGCCCGCCGGTAGCGCCATACAAGCAGGTATTGCCAACAATGGTGTTTTCATTACTGACAAAGCGTGATCCTACTGGTGGCCGGATAACAATTTTACCGCCCGCCATACCTTTACCAACGTAGTCGTTTGCATCACCTTCAAGCAGTAGATTTAGGCCACCGGCATTCCAGACACCAAAGCTTTGACCCGCGGTACCTTTCATATGTACGTTGATTGGTTTTTCTGACATACCGAGATTGCCATGCAATTTGGCTATCTCACCAGACAATCGTGCACCGATTGAACGATTAATATTTTTAATATTGAAGTGAAAATCACCGCCGGACTTTGTCTGAATAGCGGGAAGACATTCAGCAACCATTTGTGTTGCGAGTTCTGCTTTGTCAAATGGTCGGTTTCGTTTCTGTGTGCAATAACGTGGTGCTTCTACAGGTACACCACCGTCTGACAACAGTTGTGAGAAATCAACTTTGCCATGACGCTCGGTGTTGCCTTCGATCTGTTCAAGCAAGTCAGTTCTGCCGATGATCTCATTTAGATTCCGATAGCCAAGGCTTGCCAAGTGTCTGCGCACGTCTTCTGCTACAAACTCCATGTAGTTGACGACCTTCTCGACGTCTCCACGGAAATGACGCATCCGCAGTACTTTGTGTTGCGTTGCAACACCGGTTGCACAGTTATTCAAGTGGCAGATACGCAAGAACTTACAACCCATCGCGATCATCGGACCGGTACCAAAGCCAAAACTTTCGGCACCTAGCAAGGCAGCTTTAATAACATCCAGGCCAGTCTTTAATCCGCCATCTGTCTGAACTCGAACTTTATCACGCAGATTGTTAGCCCGCAGTATCTGATGTGTTTCAGACATACCAAGCTCCCAGGGAGAACCTGCGTACTTAACACTAGTCAGAGGTGATGCCCCGGTACCACCATCGTAGCCTGAAATGGTTATCAGATCGGCATAGGCCTTTGCAACACCCGCCGCAATTGTTCCAACGCCTGCTTCTGCCACCAGTTTGACTGAAACAAGTGCTGTCGGGTTTACCTGCTTTAAATCGAAAATCAGTTGTGCGAGATCTTCAATAGAGTAAATATCATGATGAGGCGGCGGTGATATCAAAGATACTCCAGGCATAGAGTATCTAAGTGTGGCGATGGTCTCGTTTACTTTATGGCCCGGTAGCTGTCCGCCTTCACCAGGTTTTGCACCTTGTGCAATTTTGATCTGAATAACTTCAGCGTTAACCAGGTAGTGCGGTGTGACACCGAATCGCCCGGAGGCTACCTGCTTTATTTTTGAATTCTTGTTGGTACCGTAGCGTTTTGGATCTTCTCCGCCCTCGCCAGAGTTTGATCTCGCACCGAGCGCATTCATTGCCTCTGCAAGAGTTTCATGGGCCTCGGGTGAAAGTGCGCCGAGCGACATACCTGCCGAGTCAAAGCGGCTGATGATTTCTTTTGCAGATTCCACCTCACTTAGTGGGATAGGTTCGCGTGCAGTTTTTAAGCGTAGTAAATCTCTGATAGTCGTTGGACTACGGCCGTCGACAATAGCAGAGTATTTTTCATAGTCGCTGTACTCACCGGAAGTAACAGCTTCCTGCAATGAGTTAACTACATCTGGATTGTATGCATGGTACTCGCCTCCTTCTACATACTTGAGCAGACCGCCGTGGCGTGTGTCTGCACGCTTTTTCCATGCCTGCTCTGCGAGAATCTGCTGATCTTTTGTAAGGTCGGTGTAGTCTGCACCCTGTATGCGACTTGTTGTACCGATAAAGCACTGATTAACAATTTCATCGTGTAGGCCGACAATTTCAAAAAGTTGTGCCCCGCGATAACTTGCGATAGTTGAGATGCCCATTTTGGACAACACTTTTAACAGGCCTTTGTTGATACCTTTGCGGTAATTTTGTTCGAGCTTTAAGGCATCTGTGCTGTCAATTTCACCTCGCCGTACCATGCCACGGATGCTCTCGTAGGAAAGGTATGGGTAAACACAGGTAGCACCATAGCCGATTAGTACTGCGATGTGATGTGGGTCGCGTGCCGTACCTGTTTCTACAACAATATTGGCATCGCAACGTAATCCAGCTTCAATTAGTGCATGGTGGACAGCACCTGTTGCGAGTAGGGCATGAACTGGCAACATGCCTTCTTTTAGATTGTTATCGCTCAGTATGAGAATAACATTCTGTTCCTTTATTAGTTGGATTGCGTGCTCGGTAATGCCGGTAATAGCCTGTTGGAGTGTTTGCTTTGCAGGATCAAACGACAGTTCGATTCTTTCGTGTCGGTACTCCGCTTCGTCATTCATGGCGAGCAGTGTTTCGAATTTCTCGCGTGATAAAACCGGTGAACGAACCAGTAGTCTTCTGGCATGGTCAAAGGTTTCTTTAAACAGGTTTTGCTCTACACCCAGGCATGTCTCTAGTGACATCACAATGGATTCACGCAATGGATCGATTGGCGGATTAGTTACTTGTGCAAATTGTTGGCGAAAGTTCTCGTACAGTGAGCGAACATTAGAAGACAGAACCGGAAACGGTGTGTCATCACCCATTGAACCGATTGCTTCCTGTGCATCCTCAGCAAGTACACGAAGAATTTGATCGCGCTCTTCAAACGTAACACCAAACATCTTTTCATGGGTCTTGAGTTGATCATCGTCCATTTCAGGATTGGTAGGTGGAGTATCTCTCAGTCTTGAGCGTAAGTGTCGAGAGTGTGTCTGCAGCCAGCGTGCAAACGGTCTGCTTGTTTTCAAAAGCTCGTCGATTTTTTCCGGCTGTAGTATGTCGCCAGTGTCGGTATCGACTGCAAACATTTGGCCGGGTTTAACGCGGCCTTTCGCAACGACCTCTTCCGGATCATAGTCGTAGACACCGATCTCTGAGGCCAGGGTAATTTGTCTGTCGCGGGTAATTACGTAACGGGCGGGGCGCAAGCCATTGCGATCAAGTACACACGAGGCATATCTGCCATCAGTTAAAACCACACCAGCCGGTCCGTCCCATGGTTCCATATGCATAGACGCATATTCAAGCCATGCGCGCATCTCCGGATCAGTAGAGTTCATGTTGTGCCATGCCGGTGGTAGCAGCAGGCGCATAGCCCGAAAGATATCCATGCCACCGGCCAGTAGAATTTCAAGCATGTTATCCAGTGACATTGAATCGGAGCCTGCCATTGAAACCAGTGGCAACAATTCTTTAAGTTCAGGCAACAGTTCGCTGTGAAACTTTGAAGCTCGTGCATTGGCCCAGTTTCGGTTGCCACGAATGGTATTTATTTCACCATTGTGTGCGAGATATCTGAATGGTTGTGCGAGTCGCCACTGCGGCATGGTATTGGTCGAGAAGCGCTGATGAAATACCGCAATGCGTGATTCCAGAGTCGGGTCATTCAGGTCTTCATAGAATACCGGTAGCCTGTCCGGCATCATCAGGCCTTTGTACAGAATAACGTCTGCAGAAAGCGTGTTGATGTAAAACTCAGGATCAGTTTCTCGCAAAGCGAGCTCTGTTTTACGTCTTGCCACAAACAGATTGCGGTTGAACTCTGCCGCATCCATATAGTCCGGTGCTGTGACAAAGATCTGTTCAATCTGAGGTAATGTTTTTGTAGCCTCCAGCCCGCAGGCGTCAGTGTTGGTTGGGACAATGCGCCAGCCGTTAACCGTGAGGTTTCGTGATTGAATCTCACTGTTTAGTTTTTCGCGTGCGAGATCAGCTTTGGCGTTGTCTTGATTTAAAAACACCATGCCTACGGCAAAGTTACGTCCGACATCAAAGCCACATTCAGATGCTTTGGCGCGCAAAAAACCGACCGGCTTGCGTAGCAATAAACCACAACCATCGCCGGATTTACCATCCGCTGCCACAGCACCACGATGCGTCATGCGCCCCAGTGCCTCTACCGCGGTCTTGACCAGCTTGTGGGACGGGCGTCCGTCAATCTGTGCGATCAGCCCAAAGCCGCAGTTGTCGTGTTCAAATTCAGGGCGATAAAGGCCGCTCGCCGCCAGTTTATCCAGTGCGTTCATGATAACCCTCTGTGTGTTCCGCCAGCGGTGGGTTTTATTTATTATTGATGGTCTGGCCGAAGCCAAGTTCGGACAGCCAAGACCAGACAACTGGAAACACGCCGTAGAAGATTGGTGTGAAGACAGTTGTTTAGCCGAGCCCGTGTTACACTAACCAGGTACCCACTAGCGTTTGAAGCTGGTGGTTACCGGGTACGGGCTGTGAGGGGCGCACTGGCTATGGTGCCAGCTTTTACAGTTTTATAGTGGTGTTTGCGAAACCGCCTCGAAACCATATTGAGTGAAATTGCGCAAAACTGCAAGCAAAGAGCTTAATTTCGGCGTTTTATGTCTGCCTGTAAATCACTGACAGGGCGGATCCAGACGCCAAATTTCTTGGTGCTATCACTCATACTTTCAACCGCTGCGATAGCTTCTGCTCTGGTATCGTACAGTCCGCTGAGCAGGCCAAAGACCGGATTATTGCTATTGGTTGTCAGGAATGGGTAGATAGCTACCGGGTCTTGTACTTCCATTGTTTGTGCTAAGTCTATGATGTAGCTGCGTTCTCGCGATGTTGCCAGTTGTACCGTAAATTTTTGCGGTGCCTGGTAGAGTACCCACCGTTCATTTTCGATAGCCCGGGTTGAAGTTGTGGTTGATGCCGCAACTGGATTGTTAGCAGGTGATGTGTCCAACAAGTTGTCACCGAGGGGCTGTGCGGCAGCATCGGTATCACCTTCCAGCAAACCACTACTACCTAGACTGCTGGTTCCGTCTGCAGAGCTCGAAGGGTCATCCAGGTTAGTGCTAGGATTGCTGCCAAGATTGCTGCCAAGATTGCTGCGAAGATCACTTTGAGAGTCGCTGAGGAGAGAGTTGTCTGCAAGCGTACTGGTGCTGCCGACACTTTTGTCTTGTGCAGTTAGCTGGCTGTCTGAAGGCGCGGGAAGGCTGATTCCTAACGAATCTGGTTCTTTATCCAGAGTTATCGTCGGCAGGTTGGTTTCCGGGACCGCAGGGGTAGGGGTTGCGGCCTGGAGTTCGGGTGCATTTTCTTCAGTTGGCAGCAGTCGATCATTGTCGATTGAGGAATCTACTGACTCCAGGATTGTTTCTTTTACCAGATTGGTGTTTTCAGCAATCGTTAAGTCTGTTGAGGCGTTAGTGCCATCCGGATTGACCAGAGTGTCTGCCACAGTTTCAGTAATGGCTTCGCTCTGGTTATTGTCCTGGTTGTTAGATTGGAAGCTTGGCTCGATTGGTTTGACCAGAGGATCTTGTGAGATGCCTGTATTACCGGCGGAGCCTGGCACCGAAGTTGGTGCAACAACAGGCTGCTCGAGTTGTGTTGTTGTGTCGGTGGCAACAGGAATAACCTCGGTTTCCGGCTTGGTGCCGAAAAACATAGACAGGCCAATGCCAATTGCGCCGAGTGCTGCGGCACCTACTGCCAATACCGGCCATTCGATGGAGGAAAGCCAGCCCGCTTTTGCACCGGCTTTGCCGGCATTGCGATAAACCCCATTGAGGTAATTGGTTGCGGATTCGTTTATGCGACCGGGCAAGCCGTCGGAGTCACTCTGGATTTTGGCAACGGCTTTGTCAGTAAACGGGAAAGCATCTGCGAAGCCCGCCTGGTGAAGCCTTGTGGATAAATATTCTCGTGTGCGAGTATTGTCCAGTGGCTGCATTTTGGTTGTGGTGTATTGCAGATCGAGTTCCTCGAACTGCTCTTCAAACCGTGCGATCGATTGCGAAAGTGCGGGCGTCCCCGTCAGCAACAGGCGCGCCGTTTTGCTGCTTTCATTTTCAAAATGCTGCAACGTATCTACCAGTACGGCGATTTCCTCAATGGGTGCCAGATGTGCGTCATCAACGATCAGTAGTGCGCCCAGTTGGTCTGCAGTGATTTGTTCAAATATGGGTATCAGAGCATCGATGTAGTCATCAACCGACTCAGCCTCGTGCTCCTCTTTAGTAAGATCATTTAATACCGCATACAGGAATGCTTTGGCCTGAAACTCATCAGAGCCTTTCACAACGAAAGGTTTGATGCTGCTTTTACAATGCTTCAGTAGTTGCTGCAGCAGTACGGTTTTGCCTGCGCCCTCTTCACCAATAAGTAGGTGTAGTGATTCGCCAAAGCGGACATGCTGCTCAAGGGCCGCGCGTGTTTTTAGCGTGGTCGAGTCGGCGACTGGCTGGCGTTTTTTATTTTCCAGAAACGGCTGTTCGGTAAGACCGAGCTCCCGCAGTGTTTCATCATCTAGTCCAGGGTTTGATTGCGCGTCTTGAACTGCCATAGATGTTCGGTCCGATGTGAGACGATGAATGAGTCAAACAGACGCGGGCCCTATCACTACTATTTGGCCTCAAGCAAACCTGGCGAATAAAATCAACCAGTTATGCCTGTCGCGGTGTAGCGGTCACCACGTGCAGCTTGAGTTATAACCCGCCGATAGTAGAGCAGTTAAGGTGTTACGGCAACGCTCGATAAGCAACGGTAACAAAGGCTTACGAGTTTGAAATGTACTGTATCAGAGTCGTATCAGTTGAAGGCGGTATTGAGCGTTTTGATCAGTTTTTTATGATCAAAATCGTTACACAAAAATGCTTCGCCGATTCCGCGCATCAATACCAGTGTTAAGTTATTGTCCCTGACTTTTTTATCGTGAGACATAAGCTCGAGGCAACGTTCGGCGGTCATGTCCGCTGGTGGTTCTGTTGGCAAACCGGCTTTTGCGAAGATTGCCTGTGTTTCGCTAACCGCTTTTTCGTCACAGTAGCCATGGTCGGCTGAAAATCTCGCAGCCAGACACATGCCGGCAGCGATAGCTTCACCGTGTAGCCAGTTGCCATAACCGAGTGCTGTCTCGATCGCATGACCAAATGTGTGGCCGAGATTTAGCAGCGCTCTCTGACCTGCCTCAAGCTCATCTGCGGCGACTATCTCTGCCTTGCGCTGACAAGATTTTTTGACTGCTGTGCTGAGTGCTGTTTTGTCCAGCGCTAACAGGTCGGTGATATTTTGCTCTAGCCAGTTAAAAAACTCCCGGTCGTCTATTAACCCGTACTTGATCACTTCGGCGAGTCCGGCTTTGAGTTCCCGCGGAGGTAAAGAGTCAAGTGTGTTCATATCAGCAACCACACAGACAGGCTGGTGAAAGGCACCAATCATATTTTTACCCAGTGGATGATTGACGCCGGTTTTACCGCCGACAGATGAATCTACTTGTGATAGCAGCGTGGTGGGGACTTGAATAAAAGAGACTCCTCGCTGGTAGGACGCCGCTGCAAAGCCGGTGATGTCTCCGATTACTCCTCCGCCGAGCGCCACAACTGTGCAGTTACGATCAAAGCGGTTACGAATTAACTCATCGTAGATTGTGCTTACCGCATCCAGATTTTTGTGTGCTTCTCCGGCCGGAAGTGTTATCGACTGGCACTCGAATCCTGCCAATGTGGTAGCAAGGTTATTGAGGTAGAGCGGGGCGACGTTGTCATCAGTGACAATGAGTACTTTATTGCCGTTTATGTGCTGTTTGAACAGGTCACTTTTGCTAATGAGGCCTTGACCAATATATATTGGGTAGCTGCGTTCATCAAGGTCAACATGCAGTGTGGTTGTAGCTGCCATAGAGTAATTATTTTTCGTTATCGCGGTCGATGTTCGATCCAGCTATCGGGAGGGCTCCGTCAGGAGGAGATTCACGCAGAGGCTCCTTGCACGTGTTATCCATAGCCGTTGTAGAAACAGGTTTTATGTTGCGCTTGTCGAGCTCGCGGCAAATTTTATCCACTACCTTTTGATGACGTTGATTGCTGGTACTGATACGCACATGTGCCAGCTCGCGATAAATCGGCCCGCGTTTACTGCTGATTTCTAACAATGTGGCTCGCGGGTCACCGTGTTGCAGTAGCGGTCTGGAAGTGTTTCTGGATGTCCGCTCCACCTGCACGTCGATGTCGACATCAAGAAACACCACTATACCTCGGCTTCTGAGTTTTTCCCGGTTTGCTTCTCGCAGTACAGCACCTCCACCGGTGCCGAGTACGATATTTTCTTTGCTTGTCAGGTAGTCGATCATGCGCTCTTCGCGACAGCGAAATCCTGATTCTCCTTCAAAATCGAAAATAGTGGGGATATCGACGCCGCATGATGATTCAATTTCGCGATCGCTATCGTAGAAGGGCTGGTTAAGTCGGCGGGCAAGTTGCCGGCCGACAGTAGTTTTGCCAGCGCCCATCGGGCCTATTAGAAATATGCTCGCCATATGTTGTGCCGAGTCGGGATTGGACGCATCGGCCTGGAGTGTAGTTGTGCCGACAGTAGCACGAATCTGATGAATTTCGCCACGGTTGCAGCAGTGATCGTCCAATGATGGTGGGGTTTAGAAACCTTAATTTCAGACAAAAAAAACCGCGGCAAGCCGCGGTTTTTTCTTCTGCTGTTTACTCTGGTGATTTAGCGATCCAGAGCGGATTTACCGTCTTTGACGATTTTAGGCGTTACGAATACAAGCAGCTCGCTCTTGTCGTCTTCACCAATATCGTGTTGGAAAAGCTTGCCAACCAGTGGCAGGTCACCAAAGAAAGGTACCTGGTTACGCTGTTGGATGCTTGATTGCTCATAGATTCCGCCAAGCACGACGGTCTCACCGTTTGCAACCAACACCTGAGTGTTCACTTCGCGGGTATCAACGCTCGGGATGCCACCGAATACCTGACCAACAGTATCTTTGTTGACGGTTAGGTCGACAATGATGCGTTCATCCGGAGTGATCTGAGGTCTGACCTTCAGCCCGAGAACTGCCTTTCGGAATGCTGTTGTAGTCGCACCATCACCCGCTGATTGAGCGTAAGGAATTTCCACACCCTGTTCAATATAAGCTTCATGTTGGTTGGCAGTGATAACACGTGGAGTTGAAATCACCTCACCACGACCTTCAGCTTGCATTGCGGAGAGTTCCAGTTCTAACAAAGTGCCGAACGGTAGTTTGGCAAATGCCAGACCGATGCTACCTGTCTTGTTGATTACAGGCATGTTTACGTTGAATCGATCTTCACCGAGTGCGGAATTCTCGATCAGGTCACTCGCTGCAGATGCAGAACCTGAAAGTGCGAAACCATCGTCACCATCATTGGTTGTATCGCGGCTGATGCCAAAACGTGTACCCAATTCGCGGTTGAAATCATCAGTCGCTATAACAATGCGTGATTCAATCAGAACCTGTCTGACTGGAACATCAAGCCGGGTAACCAGTGAGCGTACTTTACTTAAGACCTCTGCTGTATCGCTTACCAGGATAGTGTTGGTACGATCATCAATGGTTACGTTGCCACGTTCAGACAAAACACCGCCAGTCTCAGATTTAAGGATGGCAGCAACTGCGTTTGCCTTCGCATAGTTCACCTGAACAAATTCAGTGCGCAGCGGCTCAAGAGCAATAGCCTGTTGGGCTGCTTCTCGCTCAGCTGCTTCGCGTGCTGCAATATCTTCTGCGGGAGCGACCATAATTACGTTGCCTGACTCACGCTTGTCCAGCCCTTTGGTACGCAGGATGATGTCGAGTGCCTGATCCCATGGGACGTTCTTGAGACGTAGTGTCAGCGTACCCTGTACATTGTCACTGACAACGATGTTCATGTCGGTGAAGTCTGCCAGTAGTTGTAGTACGGAACGGATTTCGATGTCCTGAAAGTTCAAAGACAGTTCATCACCGCCATAACTGACCGGCTTTTGTGCGAAAGTTGGCGGGTTGATCGCTTGTGTAGTTTGGCGTGAGTAATTAACCCCGCTGTCTGTATTGTTTGATTGATAGCTGACGTCATCCATGCGCGGCATCTGTGGTGCCGTTTGGAAGTCTTCAACATACTCTTCAATCGGTGCGCCGGTCTCGACTTTGAAGTCATCGATTGGCATAACACTCGAATCAAGGCTCGTTTCTCCATCTGAATTATAATTGAGAGGCAGGCTTGAAGGCATTTCAACTACGAGCCCGTCAGCTTGAGCAGTTTCTGTTGAGTCGACAGGGATGGTCTTAGCCAGTGGAAGTTCACTCAGTGACTGTGAGGCGTCAGCCATGAGCTCTTCGCCTGACGCTGGCAGCAGGACTGCGGTGTCATCAAACGTTTGCACTTGCAGCTCGTCACTGTCCTGACTGTAGCCTGACAGTCCCTCGGCATCACTATCGAGAGTAACAAGTAAACGATCGCCGTCTACCTCAGTCTGATAGCCAGTCATCGCACCCAGGTTTATCACAACACGTGTTCTGTCATCGGCTTCGACGATGCTGACGCTTTCCAGATTGCCGACCCCAACTGGAACAATTCTCTTGTCCAGTGCGTTGGTGGTACCCATCAAATCGATTGCGATTCGAGCTGGATGATCAATCTTGAAAGACTGAGTGTCGTTTACCGGATCACTGAGTTTAAAAGCGATCTGTTGTTGATTGCCCGGCAGGGTTGTGTAACTCATGTGATCTAGTGTTGAAGCCAGACCTTGTTGAGTCATTATAGCACTGGCACCCATGGCGATAGCCAACAACCGCAGCTTACCCAGAGTTGAAGCTCGGGAAGTTCCACCGTTGTTTGGTGTGCCGCAGATTGTTGGTTTGTTCACCATATTTCTCCGTTGCATCGTCTTAATCTTTTTTGTTAGCTGGTCAGTTGTAGCCATCAGTTTTCTCCAGTGTCCAGTTTCAGCTGTGCCTGGCGCTGTATCCAGCCACTGATGCCATCAGGTATTAATTCAACCAGGGCGACTTCGTTTTCAGAAATGCTTGTGATCTTGCCGTGATTCTGACCGGCATAGTTACCAGGCTGAACCCTGTGGATAGTGCCGTCTTTGTCTTGCACTAGTGCCCAGCTCGATGTTCGCTGTTTAAGAATCCCAACCATCTTCAAAGAATCAAGCGGGAAGCTTTCAAGTATTTCGCGTCTGCGATTCTGACTCGGTCTCGGTCCACCAGAGCTGGCAGCAACTACCGTTGTCTGTGCAGATGCGTTCTGATTTGGTTTGAACGGATCGCGCAAGCCAGTTTCGGTGTAAGTAACAGTTTCGTATTCTGCGAATGGCGGAAGCGGGTCGACTCGGCCCTGATGCTTCAGCTTTGTTTCGGCAACAAATTGTTGAAGGTCGCTCATGTCGCTATCGCAGCCAGCAAGAGTCGCTGAGGCAAGGGTTGCTAAAAAGGCAAGTCTTGCTTTCGCTAGCAGTGTTGATTTTGTCATTAGTGTCATTTCTTATACCTCCTCATCATCATCGAGGTAGCGGTATGTTGTAGCCGTTAGATCCATTTCCAGCTTTTGAGCGGCTTCATCATCTTTGCCACCCTTGATAGGTGTGATGTTGATATCATGCAGTGTGACAATTCGCGGCAATGCTGCGAGCCCACTAACAAAAGTTCCGAACTGGTGATAGTTGCCTGTTACTTTGATCTGGATCGGATATTCAACGTAGAACTCTCTGGCACGTTCGTTTTTCGGTTTGAAGTATTCGACTTCCAGACCAGCTGCAACACTTGTCTGTGAAAGATCTATAAGCAGACTCTCTATGTCAGTCTTGTTTGGAAGTTGACGCAACATGACATTGAATGTTCGCTTCATTTCACTGAGCTGCTCAACGTAGGCTTCACGGTTAGCTGCTTTTGCCTGAGTATTGTCGAACGTCTGTTTAAGCGTTGCTTCTTGTGCAGCAACCTGGTCGAGTTCAAGAAATTTTGGTTTTATAAGAAACCAGATTCCGACACCGACGATTGCTGCAAGCAGCAGGGCGAGAAGAAGAGCCCTGACGGGTAACGGTGCCGTACCAACCTTTTTCAGGTCGCTGGCATCGAGACCGTTCAGGTCGTCCATTACTTGTTTAATATCCACTGCTGGCCCCTTTAATTACTTTCGTCTTCAGGCTTCACAACAGATTGCGACAAACGCAATTTGAAGGAGCTGATTCCGTTTTTGCTGTTTTGCGAATTGATCAACTCCAAACCTGGTTGTTTGAACCAGTCTGAAGCCCCCAGATTACGCATGAGAGTTGAAACTCTTGCGTTAGAGTCGGCCTTACCTTCAAAAGCAAGCACGTCTTTGTTCTGTTTCATTGACATCATGAATACGCCGTCAGGAACGCGCTCAGCGAGTTCTTGAAAGGTGTGAACCACTTGTGGACGTCTGGCCTGTAGTTCCTGAATGATGTCCATGCGAGCCAGTAAGTCCGCTTTGGTTGACTCAAGCTCTTCGATCTCTTTTAAGTCTTTTTTAAGGTTGTCGATTTCAGTTTGCAGATAGGCGTTACGAGCTTTCTGATGGTCAACTTTACCGTTGGCAAATTGAAGGCCGCCATATACTGCAACCGCGCCAACAATCGCTGTAAGCAGAGCACTGAGACCAAACTGCTTGGTTTTCTCAGCACGCTGTTCCTCGCGCCAGGGGAGTAAATTAATCTTCGCCATCAGTCGAATCCTCTTGTCGCCAATCCACAGGCAATCATCATTGCCGGTCCGTCGGACTGCAGTCGTTGTTGTGCAACACCGGATGCGCACTCGATATCATGAAATGGATCAGCCTTGATTGTTGGAGTACCAATCTGAGCTTCAATCAGTTCGCAGATGCCCGGTATCTCAGCGCAACCGCCGGCAAGGAGAATCTGATCAACGTAGTCGTTCTTGTCCGCAGAGAAGAAGAATTGTAGGAAGCGATTGGCTTGCTGAACCATCTGATCTTTGAAGGGATCAAGAATTTCCGGTTCGTAGTTGTCTGGCAAACCGCCAATACGCTTTACACGGCCGGCGTCTTCGTAAGAAAGTCCAAAGCGGCGCATGATTTCTTCCGTCAATTGCTTGCCGCCGAAAGGCTGCTCTCTTGTGTACACGAGCTTTTCGTCGCGTAGCACGTTGAGGCTGGTCATCGTAGCCCCGATATCGAGAACGGCGATTGTCTTGTTGGCCCAGTCGACGTCCGTCTGATCTTTGATCATTTTGCAGGTGTGTTCGATTGTGTATGGCTCGATGTCCACAACTTTTGCGGTCAGCCCGCCGATCTCACATGCTGCTGTTCGTTCCTCGACATTCTCGGAGCGCGAGGCAACAATCAGTACGTCATCTGATCCTGGCTCTTCATCAGAAGGGCCGATGACCTGATGATCCAGATTCACCTCGTCCAGTGAGTAGGGAATGTACTGGTCTGCCTCCAGCTGTATCTGTGCCTCAAGCTCGCTGTCTTTGAGTCCGGCAGGCATCTGAATCACCTTGGTGATGACCATCGCGCTCGGCACCGCTACGGCGGCAAATTTCCGTTTAGAGCCGGATTTCTTGACGGCGCGCTTTATCGCTTCGCCTACCGCTTCTACGTCCTGTAAGCTCTTGTCGTTCATGGCGTTTGCCGGCAGCGGCTCCACTGCGTAGCTCTCTACCTTGTAAGCCGTTTTGGACTTACTCAGCTCCAGGAGCTTGACCGACGTGGAACTAATGTCCAGTCCGATCAGATTCGATTGTTTATTTCCGAAGTTCATAATTCTGGCGTGCACCCAGGCTGTAAGCTCAAGTAATGATCAAGTGCAAATTCACACGTGAATTTGTTCTTAATTTTTAATAAGTTGCAAACCTTCCTAAAATAAATCGTCTACAACTGTCATAATCAACGGTGCAAAAGACACTCCAAGTTTTTCTGGCGGGTTACGCAAAACCGTTAAAAAGACCACAAATGGTGAGATAATCAGCACAACGTGAACACCCAACTTTCCATTACCCCTCATGTTTGCGCGATAATGCGTCGCGTAAATCTCTACCGGAGCTCGCTTTGATCGGACGACTGCTCAAGTTGTTTTTCGGCCTCTCGTTGCTGGCTGTCATTGGTGTCGGGATCGCAGGCGTCATGATCTACAAGCGGCTGGAGCCAAATCTGCCAGACATCGATGCACTCAACGATGTCGAGCTACACGTACCTTTGCTGGTCTACTCGAACGACGGCAAATTGCTTGCCGAATTTGGTGAAAAGCGGCGCGAACAACTCCTTATAGAAGACACGCCTCAAATGATCATCGATGCAGTAATTGCCTCGGAGGATGATCGTTTTTACGAGCACCCGGGCGTTGATTATCAAGGGCTGTTGCGTGCCGGGGTCAATTTGATCAAGACCGGCAGGAAGGGGCAGGGCGGCAGCACTATTACTATGCAGGTCGCGCGGAACATTTATCTGTCGCCGGAAAAAACCTATTTAAGAAAGATAAACGAAATTCTGCTGTCGCTTAAGATTGAGCGTCAGATAAGTAAGGCGTCGATACTAGAACTCTACTTGAACATTCCCTATTTGGGGAATCGCGCCTATGGAGTGGCGTCTGCCGCCAAAGTTTATTATGGCAAGAGTGTCGCAGAACTGACACTTCCTGAAGCTGCAATGATTGCAGGTCTGCCGAAAGCACCATCCCGGTACAACCCGATCGTTAATCCGGAGAGGGCGTTGATCAGACGCAATTATGTACTGCGCCGAATGTTTGAACTGGAAAAAATCTCACAACAAGAGTTCGAAGATGCAGTTGCCAGTCCTGTCACCGCAACCTTGCATAAGACACCGAGCGAAGTTGAAGCAAGTTACATAAGCGAGATGGCGCGTGCACAAATGGTTGCTTGGCTCGGTCCGCAGGCTTACACCGGTGGGTATAAGCTCTACACCACTATTGATAGTCGTCATCAGGCCGCCGCCAATGCGGCACTGCAAAGCGCGCTGCTCGACTATGAAAAGCGACACGGTTTCCGGTTGCCAGGCAGGATGAAACCAGAAGATGCGCAGACACAGGAAAACATAGATATTCAGCTTGCCGAGCTACCCTCGCACGGCAATTTGAAGCCTGCACTGATAACAGCCACCGATGCCTCCACAGCATATGCAGTGCTTATTGGTGGTGAGCAGGTTTCTATTGCTTTTGAGCAAATGGAATGGGCATCACCACGTAGCGAAGCCGATAATGAAAAACCGGCATTGACCACCGCCGGTGAGATTCTCTCAACACTCGATATGGTATACGTTGAGAAAGACGTAAACGGTGTTTATTCTCTGGCGCAAATGCCTGAGGTCGAGGGCGCTTTTGTATCTCTGTCGCCACAGAGCGGTAAAATAATGGCGCTGGTAGGTGGTTTTGATTTTTATCGCAGTAAGTTTAATCGAATCACCCAGGCTTACCGGCAGCCTGGCTCTAACTTCAAGCCGTTTATTTACTCTGCAGCGCTTGAATTCGGAGATACACCAGCGTCTATTTATAATGACACCCCGGTTGTACTCGAAGACAGCGTTCTTGAAGACGAATGGCGACCCAGAAACTACTCTGGGAGATTCTTTGGTCCAACCAGATTGCGCGAAGCTTTGGTTAAATCTCGTAACCTGGTGTCAATCAGAGTGCTGCAGGAACTTGGTATTCCCAGAGCGGTAAGATATGCCGAGCGGTTTGGTTTTGAAGAAAGAAGCTTGCCACGGAATTTATCGCTGTCACTTGGTAGTGGAGATTTAACACCATTGCAGCTTGCTTCTGCATATACGATTTTTGCTAATGGTGGCTACTCTATCCAGCCACGATTTATAGAAAAGATCGTTGATAGTGCGGGCAATATTGTTTACCAGTCTGCGGTTGTGCAGGCTTGTGAAACTGATGAACAATGTGCTGAGATCGAAAGCCAGAACGGTGGCATCACCGAAGTTGAAGATGTTGCGGTAGTGGATGAATTCAATGATGAGGGCGAACCGCTTGAGATAGCTGCGGCAAACGATAGCTCCACCAACAGCAAAGAACAGTTTGCTGGCATTCCAACGGCGCCGTTAGTAGTTACGGCAAAGCGCGTGATTGATCAGCGCAATGCCTACATCATGCGATCAATTATGGGTGAAGTGATCAGCCGCGGGACTGCACGCAAAGCGAAAGCATTGGGAAGAAGTGATCTTGCCGGTAAAACTGGCACTACCAACGATCTTTATGATGCATGGTTTACCGGTTTTAATAGCCAGGTCGTGGGAACTGCCTGGGTAGGTTACGATGAACAGCAATCAATGGGACCAAAAGAAAGTGGCGGGCGTGCAGCGTTACCGATGTGGATAGACTATATGGCTGTCGCACTGGACGGCGTGCCGGAGGATAGTATGCTACAGCCGGAAGGCATCGCGACAGTGCGAATTGATAGTAAGACCGGCAAACTTGCGACACCTGGTGCTGATGGTTCTTTCTTTGAGTACTTTAGAGAAGAGTATATTCCTACTGAATACGCTGAGCCACTTGCAAACGTGCAGCAAGTACCGGTGAGACCCATTGTTTCGCAACCGACCGTCACCCAGCCGGCGGCAGTCGTAGAGCCCGGCAACAACGTGCAAACTACCACTCCGGCTACTGTGGAAGCTCAGCCTCAGGCAGTAATTCAGCCACGTGCCAAGCCTGCGGCACAAAAGAAAGACGTTGACTCGTTATTCTAGTTTCTTGTTAGTGGTGTAAGTAAAGCAAGACTGCGAAGGTGGTTGATTGACTACCTTCCAGTCATTGATTGATTAAGCGGGATTGATTAGGCGGTAGGTGAGTTGCTATGAAACGCCGGACTCAATTCATGCACTGTCTCGATCATAAATTCGACATTCTCCGGGTCAATGTGTTGGTGGATGCCATGACCGAGATTAAAGATATGCCGGTCGCCTTCGCCATAGCTCTCTAGGACGCGGATAACTTCTTCTTTGATTCGTGCCTTTGATCCATACAGCACGCCCGGATCCAGATTGCCCTGTAGCGCAACTTTTTCGCTGGTTAATGCCCGTGCATCACGAAGATCAATGGTCCAGTCGACGCCAACACCGTCACAGCCGGTTCGCGCAATCTGTGGTAACCACATGCCGCCGTTTTTGGTAAACAGAGTTATTGGTGTGTCAGGATGTGATTGTTTAAGGCTGCTGACAATTTCCTGCATATAACGTAGTGAGTAATCCATATATGTTTTAGGCGTTAGTATGCCGCCCCAGGTATCAAATACCATCAAAGCCTGGGCACCTGCTTCTACCTGAGCTGTTAAATACTGGATTGTTGTTGCTGTGACTTTTGATAAAAGCATGTGCAACGCGTCGTGATCTGCATACATTAATTTTTTAGTATTAACGTATTCTTTACTGCCGCCTCCTTCGATCATGTATGTAGCCACTGTCCAGGGACTGCCGGCAAAACCTATTAATGGCACGCTATCGTGCAGCTCCGAACGGGTTAGCCGAAGTGCATCCATCACATAACGTAGCTCTGTTTCGGGGTCCGGGTTGCCAAGTGCCTGTATGTCAGCTGGTGTGCGTGTTGGGCGCTTAAATTTTGGTCCTTCTCCTTCTGCGAAATACAAACCCAGTCCCATGGCATCGGGTACTGTCAGGATGTCTGAGAATATAATCGCAGCATCCAGAGGATATCTGCGGATCGGTTGCAGAGTAACTTCGCATGCTAGTTCAGGAGTACTTGCAAGAGTAAGGAAGTCACCGGCTTTCGCGCGAACCTCCCGGTACTCGGGCAAATATCGACCTGCCTGTCGCATTATCCAGATCGGAGTGCGATCGTTAGGCTGATTACTGAGCGCGCGTAACAAGCGGGTGTTTTTAATAGAGTGCATTGCAAACCTGTTGTAATTGTTGCCTCAGTCAACTTGTACGCTGCAACCTTCAAGCTGATGGCAGTAATAGCTCGATATTCCGTCTCTAGGAGTCTGCGCGGCAGAACGTCCGCTACTGCGAACGCGCCCTGACGGTACGCCAAGGCGACAATAATTATCGATCATTTTCGTTACGTATGAACAACTATGCGCCTCAAATGATAGTAAAAACGTCCTCGCCATGGCACGTTCTC
>CALIHW010000082.1 GCA_938020525.1 uncultured Granulosicoccaceae bacterium
AAGGTCGCTAGGGTGATCAAGACCAGTAAGGTGCGGAAATCATCAAGGCGCGGAACAAAAGTGTTCCAATATGACGCCGGATATATGGGAGCAGACCATTTTCTTTATTCAGGGCTTGCAACAACGGGAGCGTCCATATAAGGATAATCTGCCCAGCATCAAAGCGTATCCACCGATGTCGCTCATGAATTATAGATTAGAGCCAGAGCGGCTTTCGGTGGATGCGCAAGCTTATCCCCCCTACGTGCTATGTACCCTTTGAACTATGCCATGCTGAATGGCAGATATAGAATGACGCTGGTAGTATGTCTGGATGCTAAAATTGAAACCTGGTTGCGAAAACTGCGACACGCCACTTCCGCCAAACTCAATGGATGCACGGATATGTTCATATGAGTGTACCTTTTGTGTATCTTGTGTGGAAAACATACTGCTTAATGTTTGTCCGAACTGTGGGGGTGGATTTGAGCGCCGTCCAGTGAGACCCGCAACTGAGCGGGTCAAAGGTGTATCACTCAAGGTGCATCCCGCGACTACGGATAAAACCTTCAAGCCGCTTGTGACGGAGCAGCATGCAGAGTTTGCCAATACGATAAAATCTATACCGCCGCATAAGCGTTAAGCTGCGCCAGTGCTCGAGCCAATTTCTCCGGTGCTCGAGCCAATTTATCCAGTGCTCGAGTCAATTTTTATCGAGTGCGTCAGTCATGCCCGCACAGATGGTGTAGCTTGTGCGGCACTGGCAGCGTAACCTGACTTTCTAATACAATAGCGAGTCGGGGCTTGCCTCCGCTTTGAACCTGTTGCGAGGCCATAAGAATGTCATCCGTTCCATCTAAGTCTGATCCTGCTGCGAGGGTTGCATGGCTGCGGGAAACGTTGAATCACCATAGCCACCTGTACCATACGCTGGACAAACCTGAACTGCCGGACGCCGAATACGACAAGCTGTTCAATGAGCTGATCTCGCTCGAAGAAAAGAACCCGGAGCTACAAGCGCCTGACAGCCCGACCTTGCGTGTTGGTGGTCAGCCGCTGGACAAGTTCGAGAAAGTCACTCATCGTCAGGCAATGCTGTCACTGGGTAATGCCTTTGAAGAAAAGGACTTGCTGGACTTTGATAAACGTGTGAAGGATCGTTTAAAGAACACTGCAGACAAAGTCAGCTATGTAGCTGAACCTAAACTTGATGGTTTGGCTGTCAGCCTAAGCTATCAGGATGGTCTTTTTGTGCAGGGTGCTACCCGTGGTAACGGACAGGTAGGTGAGGACATCACCCCAAACCTGCGCACAATCAAGTCTCTTCCGTTAAAGCTCGACAATGCTCCTCCTGGCTTGATTGAAGTACGAGGTGAAGTTTTTATAGATAAACCATCTTTTAAAGCGCTCAACAAAGATCAGGAGGCGCGGGAAGATAAGGTATTTGTAAACCCGCGCAATGCTGCTGCGGGGAGTCTGCGGTTACTGGATTCCAGTATCACGGCAAGCCGCCCTTTGCGAATCTATATCTATTCTACTGGTCCGGTTGAAGTCGATATTGATCTGCCGCAAACCCATTGGGACATGCTGCAGTGGCTAAAGTCTCTTGGGTTTCCGATAAATCCCGAGAGTAAAAAACAAAAAGACATCAATGCCTGTCACAAGTACTACAACGCTTTGCTAAAACGGCGGGAGAAACTCGACTACGAAATTGATGGCATTGTTTTCAAGGTAGATAGCCTTGAGCAGCAAGAGGAGCTTGGCTACGTGTCGCGTGCTCCCAGATGGGCTATTGCCCACAAGTTTCCGGCAGAGGAAGCCACCACAGAATTGCTTGCAGTAGATTTTCAGGTGGGCCGAACCGGCGCATTGACGCCAGTTGCAAGGCTTGAGCCTGTGTTTGTCGGCGGGGCTATGGTTAGTAATGCAACATTGCACAATATGGATGAAGTGGCCCGAAAGGGAGTTCGTATTGGTGACACGGTGATTGTGCGGCGTGCCGGAGATGTAATACCGGAGGTTGTTTCTGCTGTGGAATCTCAGCGGCCTGAAAAAACGAAAAAGATATCGTTGCCTAAAGCCTGTCCGGAGTGCGGATCAGAAGTAATAGAAAGCGAAGAGATGGCGGTTGCCAAGTGCTCTGGCGGTTTTAATTGTCTGGCTCAACGGCGTGAGGGATTAAAGCATTTTGTGTCACGTCGCGCGATGAACATAGATGGCCTGGGTGAAAAACTCGTAGAGCAGTTGATGGAGCGAGAGATGGTGAAAACCCCTAGTGATCTATATCAGCTTAAAAGAGACGAATTACTGGAGCTTGATCTGGTAAAAGATAAAACTGCAGACAATCTGTTAAGTGCCATAGAGCAAAGTAAAGAAACCACACTTGGCAGATTTCTTTTTTCACTCGGTATACCTGAGGTAGGTGAAACCACAGCGGTGCAGCTTGCAGAACACTTTAAAACTATTGAAGCGCTTGCAGACGCAGACATAGATTATTTTCTGCCACGCGGCATAGAGGGAATTGGTAAAACTCGGGCTGAAGCAATGGTTGAGATCTTTCAATCGGATGATATGCCAGAAAAAGGTGAACCGCTATCTGACTGGATAAAGAACAATGTGCCACGAATGAAGGCAAAAGAAGTCGAGCAACTGCTGGAGAAATTTCCCAATGCCAGTCTGCTGAAAGAGGTTAGTGCGAATGACTTGCAGGGTAGGGCAGCGTCACGGGTGGAAGGTGTCGGTGAAACGATGGCGGCACTTATCGTGGAGTTCTTCAATAACCGTGACAATACAGATGAGATTAAGCGTCTGGTTGACTCCGGTATTCACTGGCCCAAAGAAGATGACGCAAAAGCCGCAGCGCCGACTGATGACAGATTGGCTGGTAAGACGTTTGTTATCACAGGCAAGTTTGAAGGCATGAGCCGCGATGAAATTTCAGCAGCCATTAAAGCCAAAGGCGGCAAGGTGACGGGCTCGGTTTCAAAAAATACCAGTGTGCTTATCTGTGGTGAGGCTGCCGGTTCCAAGCTTGCCAAAGCAGAGGCGCTTGGTGTTGAAATTGTCGATGAAAAAGGGCTTGAATCCCTGCTCTCCTGACTGGATCCACCGCTTCCATTGTTGGGTCATCTTGAGGTTATGCGGGCTCAGTACATGAGTTTGGGGCCTTCCTGAGACAAGCCTTGCGGGTGGGCAATGTGGTATCATACCTGACTGAATTCGATGAGTAGGATCGCATGTCAAACATAGTGGTAGCCGGAGCTGCCGGTCGCATGGGGCGGCAACTCGTGCGGGCAATTCTCGAACGCAAAGATCTTAAACTGACCGGTGCAACCGAGCACCCTGAAAGCCCCCATTTAGGCACAGATGCGGGTCTCCTGGTCGGCAATGAATCGCTGGGTGTAGAAATTGTTCCTGGCATTGATTCGGTTATTGCGCCATTCGATACGGTGATAGATTTTACTGCCCCGGCTAGTACCCGTGCTTTGTTAAAGTACGCAGCAGACCAGGGCACGCGAGTGGTTATCGGCACAACCGGCCTTGATGACAATGATCAGTCACTAATCAAAGAGACCGCTAAAAAAACTTCGATAGTTTTTGCTGCTAATTACAGCGTCGGTGTAACCCTAAGTCTTGAGTTGCTGGCGCATGCGGCGCGAGTGCTCGGGCCTGACTACGACATTGAAGTCATAGAGGCTCATCACAAGCATAAGGTAGATGCGCCAAGTGGTACTGCATTGGCAATGGGGCATTCAATAGCCAATGCCATCGGTAAAGATCTCAAAGATTGTGCGGTGTATGCACGTGAAGGTATGACAGGTGCGCGACCCGAAGGGACGATAGGTTTTTCAACTGTCAGAGCTGGAGAAATTATCGGCGAGCACACCGTTCTTTTTGTAGGCCAGGGTGAGCAACTGGAGGTAACCCATAAAGCAACGGACCGGATGACGTTCGCAAGAGGTGCAGTCAGAGCAGCAGGTTGGCTGGCTTCACAGGCAGATGGCCTTTATGACATGGCTGATGTAGTGCGGCCAGTATCATAATTTAAGGGTTGGAGTTAAACGCCGGAGTTAAAAGCTGGTGAGTTTTTAAGCCTCGTGAAATTCTTATGTATGGCGAGATTTAAAGTAGTGACGCTGAACAAATATTAAGCGTCGATGAAAAGTTTAATAGATTATTTCCACCTGTAGCGTGGAAAGCAAGACAGGAAAAACAATGAAACTAGCCGCAGTATTTCCAGGGCAAGGGTCCCAGTCACCAGGTATGCTTGGTGATCTGGCGAATGACTATAAGGTGGTAACTGAAACATTTGCAGAGGCCTCTGAACATCTTGGCTATGACCTTTGGGACGTGGCACAAAACGGTAGCGCTGAGCAACAGCGCCAAACTGAAGTTACCCAGCCACTGGTCTATGTTGGTGGTGTCGCAATATGGCGGGTTTGGCAGCAACTTGGAATGCCTGTTCCATCTTACCTCGCTGGTCACAGTGTTGGTGAGTACACCGCCTTTACTGCTGCGGGCGCTATAAATTTTGCCGCAGGCACAAAGCTGGTTGCGCTGCGTGGCAAGTTGATGTCTTCTGCAGTCGAGCCGGGTGTTGGCGGGATGGCGGCCCTTATTGGTATGGATGACGACGACGCCGTCGCTGTGTGTAAAGAACTTACAACTGCAGATGGTGTGGTTGAGGCTGTCAACTTTAACTCGCCTGGTCAGGTAGTGATCTCCGGTCACTTAACAGCACTGGAAAAAGCCTGTGAGGTGGCAAAAGAGAAGGGTGCCAGAAAGGCGATGTTGTTGCCGGTATCTGTACCCAACCACAGTACATTAATGCAGCCAGCGGTTGCAGAGTTGGCACAGGCAATTGACGATGCGGGTTTTGTATCACCCAAAATTCCGGTGGTGCAAAATGCAGATGCGAAAGTGCTCGGTAGCGTTGATGAGATTACTGCATCACTTAAAGACCACATGACCAACCCTGTTTACTGGACTGCTACTATTCAACATTTAGTTGCTGACGGTGTCACTGAAGTTGTTGAGCTCGGGCCAGGTAAAGTGCTGGCAGGTCTTTGCAAGCGCATAGATAAATCCATCACAACCCATGCTATTGAAAGCCAGGGTGCTGTTGAAAAATTAATTGAAGCTCGTAAGGAGGGCTTCGCTGATGCCTGAAAATACTAATGACTTAGGTAACGAAGTAGCTCTGGTTACCGGTGCAAGCCGTGGTATTGGTGCTGCCATTGCTGATGAGCTTGGTGCAAGAGGTGCGACGGTTATCGGTACAGCTACCAGTGAGTCAGGCGCTGATGCCATAACTGCAAGATTTAAAGAGGCGGGTATCAAAGGCTGCGGCAAGGTGCTTGATGTTGCACAAAAAGATCAGATCATCGCAGTAGTGGCTGAAATCGCAGAAGAGTTTAGTGCGATATCTGTGTTGGTTAACAATGCGGGTATAACGCGCGATAACCTGCTCATGCGAATGAAAGATGAGGAATGGGATGACATTGTTAACACCAATCTTTCCTCTATTTTTCATGCCTGCAAGGCTTGCATGCGCGGCATGATGAAAGCACGCCGTGGCAAGATCATTAATATTGCATCTGTAGTCGGGGTGACCGGTAATGCAGGTCAGGCTAACTATGCCGCGGCTAAAGCCGGGATTATTGGTTTTGGTAAATCGCTGGCGCGCGAAGTCGGTTCTCGCAACATCACCGTCAATACCGTAGCTCCCGGATTCATCGTCTCGGATATGACCAACGCATTGCCGGAAGAGCAGCGCGAAACATTGCAGAGCGAGATAGCGCTCGGGCGTCTGGGTGATCCGAAAGAGATCGCCTATTCGGTGGCCTTTTTAGCATCAGAGCAGGCAGATTACATCACCGGACAGACTTTGCACGTCAACGGTGGTATGTACATGAATTAAGCTGGATTTCGGCCCGGGCGTTGAAAATTTGGCGCCTGGCGGTTGAATCTTGATTCATGGGCCATACAACTAGCTGCAGTGGAGGGTCATCCAGCGAGATCTTTTTACTTGCCGGACAATTTTATTTATTGCAGTAGTGGCGTGTCAAAGCCGTATTGAATACAATATACGGGATACGGTGCGGCCACGTACCACAGAATACACCAAACCCGTGGAGGGTATCCAATATGAGCAGTATCGAAGAACGCGTAAAGAAAATCGTCGTGGAACAATTGGGCGTAAAGGAAGATGAGGTTACAGAGGCCGCTTCTTTTGTCGACGATCTCGGCGCAGATTCACTCGATACGGTGGAGTTGGTAATGGCCCTCGAAGAAGAATTTGAGTGCGAGATTCCTGATGAGGAAGCCGAGAAAATTGGTACCGTCAAGCAGGCAATCGATTACGTCAACGCGAACCTCGGCTAACCTGGGTTTCAGGATTAACCAGGGTTCATAATCCGGGTTAACAGCAACGGTTCGGTAACTTAAATCTCTGAGCCGGCCGCTGGCTCAGACCCGTAACCGGAACTTTCTCCTTTGAGTGCTCGAAAAGTAGTTGTAACCGGCCTCGGGGCGATTACCCCGGTCGGCAACACCGTCGCTGACAGCTGGAAAAATCTGCTTGCAGGAGTTTCCGGTGCGGCGCTTGTTGACACGTTCGATACGTCAAGCTTTGCCACGCGCTTTGCAGCGTCGGTCAAAGACTTTGACGTCAGCGCGTACATGAGTGTCAAAGACGCTCGAAAAATGGATACGTTTATCCATTTTGGAGTTGCTGCAGGTATTCAAGCGCTCGATGATGCCGGCTTGTCTGCAGAGGATCAAGATCCCGAGCGCATTGGCGTGGCGATTGGCTCCGGCATTGGCGGGCTGCCCAATATAGAAAAGCAGCACAGTACGCTGCTCGACTCCGGTCCGCGCCGAATGTCTCCGTTCTTTGTGCCTTCCACCATTATTAATATGATCGCGGGTAACCTTTCGATCATGCGTGGCTTGCAAGGTCCGAACGTTTGCATTACCACGGCTTGTACCACTGGTACTCACAATATTGGCGAAGCTTTTCGGCTAATTAAATATGGCGATGCAGATGCCATGGTCTGTGGTGGGGCAGAAATGGCCACCTGTCCGCTGGGTTTGGCAGGTTTTGGTGCAGCCAGAGCACTTTCAACACGTAATGATGATCCAATGGCTGCAAGCAGGCCCTGGGATGTTGATCGAGATGGTTTTGTACTTGGTGACGGTGCGGGTGTGCTTGTACTTGAAGAGTATGAATACGCTAAAGCACGAGGTGCGGAAATTTATTGCGAGCTATCGGGTTACGGTATGAGTGGTGATGCATTCCATATGACGCAACCATCGAAGAACGGTGATGGCGCAAGGCGTTGCATGAATGCAGCATTGAAAGATGCAGGTATAAATCCCGAGCAGGTTGGCTATATTAATGCGCACGGTACGTCCACAGGTGCAGGCGATGTGGCCGAGACCAATGCTGTGAAATCAAGCTTCGGTGACTATGCCAGGAAGGTCGCGATTAGCTCTACCAAGTCTATGACCGGGCATTTGTTGGGTGCAGCAGGCGGGATCGAAGCTGTTTTCTCGATCATGGCACTGAAAGACCAGAAAGTTCCACCAACGATTAATCTCGATAACCCGGACCCTGAATGTGATCTTGACTACGTGCCACATGAAGCGCGTGATATTGTTGTTAAAAATGCTCTGTCAAATTCATTCGGGTTTGGTGGCACTAATGCGACGCTAATTTTTAGTCAAAGCCAGAGTTAGGATTACTATAGCTAGGATTACTATAGTTAAGCCTTTAACCAGAGTTTAGGCTTTTACAGAGAGACGCTGCTTTTGCCGCGTTTCGATTTTGACAAAACGTATGCAGATTTGTCGTTTTAACTCGGCCAGGTACTAACCGGTTGCCTCGTGAAAAAGATTCTATTCTCAATTGTGTTTTTACTCCCGCTTTGTGTTGCAGCCCTGTTGGCTGTTGATGCCCATCAATTTCTAAATTCTCCTCTGAGTGAGCCAGCTGAGAACTTCGAGCTTGAAGTGAAGCCGGGTACCACTATTCGCGGTCTCGCCAGTACTCTTAATGCCAACAACAAACTCAAGCGGCCTTTGTGGTGGGAGGCCTATGCACGCTACACCGGGGAAGCGCGCACAATTAAAACCGGTGAGTACACGTTATCGACGTCGTTAACCCCGATGGCGCTGCTGACTACGCTGCAAAAGAGCCAGCAAAAGCAGTATTCGCTGACGTTACTTGAAGGTTGGAATATCTGGCAGGTGCGTGATGCACTGGCGAAGGATGAAGTCCTTGAGCAAACCATTGCTGCGGTCAGTGATAGTGATCTGATGGCTTTTATCGGGGCTGAGGCAGGTCATCCAGAAGGTCAGTTTTTACCGGACACGTATTTGTTTCCCAAGGGCACAACAGATGCCGAGTTTTTGCTTCGAGCGCACAGACAACTGCAATCCACACTAGCTGCGGCATGGGAAGAGCGAGATGAGGGATTGCCGGTAACATCACCTTATGAAGTATTGATTCAGGCATCTATTATCGAAAAAGAAACTTCGGTAGAAAGTGAACGCGAGACTATATCCGGCGTTATTGTTAACCGGCTGCGCAAGAAGATGCGATTGCAAATGGACCCGACTGTCATATACGGAATCGGCAAGGATTTTAACGGCAACATTACTCGTAAAGATTTACAGACAAAAACCCCGTATAACACTTATACGATTCCGGCTCTGCCCCCTACACCGATTGCAATGGCAAGTGCGGCATCCATTTTTGCAGCGGTTCACCCGCAAGAAACAAAAGCGCTGTTTTTTGTAGCAGATGGTACCGGCGGGCATGTTTTCAACGAAACTGTCGAAGAGCATAATAAAGCTGTGCGTAAATACATTCTCAAAAAGAAGTAACTCCCTACATTTAGTAAACAAGGTCAGTAAAACACTATGCGTGGACGTTTGATCACAATTGAAGGAGTAGAAGGTGTCGGCAAATCGTCGGTACTGCCTGTGATTAAAGACTACCTGACGGATCATGGTGTCGAGGTTCTGCAAACCAGAGAACCGGGTGGTACCGAACTTGGTGAGCAATTGCGAGACGTATTGTTAAATACAGATCAGGAAATAGTCCCCGATGCAGAGTTGTTATTGATGTTTGCAGCACGTGCGCAACATGCAGAAAAAGTGATAGTGCCTGCGTTGAATAGTGGTGTATGGGTATTATGTGATCGTTTTACAGATTCAAGCTTCGCTTATCAAGGAGGCGGGCGTCAGCTTGGTCTTGAACGTGTTCGAACACTGGAAAAATGGGTACTCGGGGAGCTAAAAGCTGACCTGACTCTTTTACTCGATGCCAGTCGTGAGACGAGTCTCGAGCGTACCAAGAAGCGTCGTGAGCTTGACCGTATAGAAACTGAGGGTGATGAGTTCTTCGAGCGGGTCCGGCAGGCTTTTCTGGAACGTGCGCGATCACACCCTGAACGGATCAAAGTTATTGATGCTAACCCGGACTTTAAGACTGTTTCTGTAAGTCTGTGCAGTCAGCTCGAAGAGAGTTGCGGACAATGGTTAACTGAAGCTGTTGCACCTTAGCGATGGTTTCCCCATGTATGGCTATTAATTGGCGATGGTTGTTAAATTGGTAATGGTTATTAAATTGGTAATGGTTATTAAATTGGCTATGGTCGGTATATGGCAATAGCGCCGTACCACTGGCAACAGGATGCCTGGCGAGTGTTAATGCGTGCCGCCACCGCAGAACGACTGCATCATGCTTATTTGATTGTCGGGCGATCAGGTGTAGGCAAGCTCGATTTTGCATCGTTACTTGCGCATGCCTTGTTGTGTGAGAAAGCACCCGATAAAGCACCCTGTGGTGAGTGCTCACGCTGTGCTTTAAACGCTGCAGGCACGCATCCGGATATTAATCGCCTTGACTGGATAGACAATGCTCGCGTTATTAGCGTGGATCAAATAAGGAAACTCACCAGCCAGCTCACTTTAACCACTACCTATGGGCCGTATCGGGTAGCTATCGTTAATAAGGCCCATACCATGACGCGTGCTGCCGCCAACGGTTTACTTAAAACGCTTGAGGAGCCCGGTGCAGGTGTCATCCTGATTCTGCTGGCCGATAACGATGCGCACCTGCCAGTGACAATTCGGAGCCGTTGCCAGCGTGTTGTTTTGCCGTTGCCTGAAAAATCGCAGGCGCTCGAGTGGCTGGCCGGGCAAAAAGTCTCGAATCCGGAGACTGCGCTGGAATTTGCCCACGGCGCGCCCTTGCTTGCCAGAGACCGGGCGAGTGAAGTCGATCTTGGCGCAATATCGGATGTTAAATTGCGCTTTATGGGCTTTTTAACCCGCGATTTTGAATCCACGGAGCTCGCCAGAATTACCGCCGATGTGCTCGGTACACGTGATGCTCTGACGCTTTTCTTGCAATGGACCACAGAACACATCAAAACCGCTGAACTTTCAGCCCCGAACAGCCGCACGAGTAGTAACGGGCACCGTTCCGAGCGTCGATTTCTCAGTCGCGCACTGGAGCGGTTACAAGATGCCTTGAGGTTGGATAACCCCAGTCTCAAAACCCAGACTGTACTGGAAGGCGTTTTGGCCGACATACGAATAATGAGAGTCAGAACTCGTGCGGAGACTGTTCAATGACCACTAATCGTAAAGCGATTGTTTCGCTTTCAATTACCGACCGCGGTGCCCTGCAGGCAGCGTATATGCCTTTTATCGAAGGTGGTGGGATCTTTGTACCTACCACTCAGCAATACAACCTCGGCGACGAGGTGTTTTTGCTGTTCGGTTTGATGGAAGAATCAGAGCGCTTCCCGGTGCCAGCCAAGGTTTGCTGGATTACTTCAGCTGGTGGTAATGAAACTGCAGGTATTGGCGTGCAGTTTACCGGTGAAAAATCAGAAGCTGTCAGACGTGCGATTGAAGACACGCTTGGTGGCCTGGTTAATTCAGAGCGCGAAACTCACACCATGTAACCTATTGCAAGCTGGCCTACCGGCTTGCAATTACTAAATCAAAAAATACCCTCACAGTCACTCGCCTGCTGTTGGCAATGAGTGGCTGTGTTTTTGTGTCTACAGTACACTGGCCTCTTATTATCTTTTGGGTTCGCGTACAGTAATGACTAACCGTATTCGGTACACGGGTCTGCTCCTGTTTGCGTTACTGATCTCGCTTGGCGCCTGTTCGCGTGAAGCACCGGTGCTTACTGGTGCCACTATGGGGACGACGTATAGTGTTATTGTTCCGCATTTAAAGCGTGGCGACAGAGATGAGCTAAAAGCCGCGATAGACTCTGAGCTGCTGCAAATTAACAGTGATATGTCTACTTATCAGGACGACTCGGCTATCTCGCGATTCAATTTGTCAACGTCGACAGACTGGTTTGAAGTTTCTACAGGCTTTACAAAAGTAGTTGATGCATCACTAAAAATAGCAGTAGCAAGCGAGGGCGCTTTTGATCCGACCATTGGACCGCTGGTTAGGCTATGGGGCTTTGGTAAAGATGATGCCGATGGCATACCTTCCACTGCTGAGATAGCGCTTTTAATGCAACAGACAGGCTTTGAGAATCTTGTACTGGATACTGAAAAACAATCGATTAAAAAGCTCAACAGTCAAATACAACTTGATCTGAATGCGATTGCAAAGGGTTTTGCGGTTGACCAACTGGCAACACAGGTGAAGTCTCTTGGCTACACTGACTTCCTGGTAGAGATTGGCGGTGAGCTGCGAGCCAGTGGCAGGAATAATGATGGTGACCCATGGCGTATAGGTATCGAGATCCCCGATGTAGTGGATGTTAGTCACAGAAGTAGTAGCGCGCAGGCCAATACCAACAAGGCCGGTACCACGAATGTAAATAACACGCAGGCCGGGCTGCATCTTAGTGATGGCGGCGTTGCGACCTCAGGCGATTATCGCAATGCGTTTGAGCTTGATGGAAAACGCTACTCACACATCATTGATGCTCGTCATGGAGTACCGGTGAGCCACAATCTGGCATCAGTGACCGTGGTGGCGGAGTCTGCAATGCTGGCAGATGGATGGGCCACCGCGCTGATGGTGCTGGGGCCGGAAGATGGCATGAAAATCGCCGAAAAACTGAAAATCGCCAGCTTATTTATTATTCGTGAACAGACGGAGCAATTCAGGATAGTCCGCAGTACAGCATTCGAGCAACTCGACGGTAATTGAGGCGGTCGTGAACCGTGGCCGGCGCTCGTGGTCGAAATAGTTGCGGTCTTGCCACCGGGCAGACCCTGGTACCTATTGCACTTGGGCGTGACAGTCCCTATAACACCTAGGAGCTTGTCCGAGAATGAATGATCTACTGCGAAAGCGATCTTTTGGCCAGCTATTGCGATCGATATCGTTAAATATGAATGACTATTCGCCTCAATCGATCGAAATATCTGACTCAAAATCTCACTTTCTCGCTA